>NZ_JBVVUU010000008.1:0-120445 GCF_056032925.1 Aeribacillus sp. JST-2 | reverse complement strand
CGTCAATGTAAGATATACACATATTTAAGAAATAATGTTAGAAACTTTGTCGAAAAATATTTTTTTGACACCCCTGAAACGGCTACAACCGTTGATATATCGACATTTATAGAGGGAGGAAAAATATTGTGAAAGTCGAAAAGTTAGGATATGATATTGCTTTAATTGATCTCTATGATGTCGGTTTGGATCAGCGGACGGGATCTTATGTCTTCCTTGAAGAAGACATAACGATTATCGAAACGAGCGCCAGTCCTTCTATACCTTATTTATTAAATGGATTAAAGGAGCTGGGGGTTGATCCGAAAACCGTAAAAAATATCATCGTTACCCATATTCACTTAGATCATGCCGGCGGTGTCGGATTGCTGCTTGAACATTGTCCGCAAGCAAAAGTGTTTGTTCATCCGAAAGGCAAACGCCATTTGGCAGATCCATCCAGGTTAATTGAAAGTGCAAAAACAGTTTATGGGGAACAAAAATTCAACCAATTATTTGATCCGATTTTGCCTGTACCGGAAGAACGGTTGATTGTGAAAGAACATTTGGACACATTAAAAATTGGCGAAAATCGCATTTTAACGTTTTATCATACACCTGGACATGCAAATCATCATTTTTCTATTTTCGATCCTGTAAGCAACGGCATGTTTACTGGCGACACGATCGGAGTTTTTTATACGAAACTCTTGGATTCCGGCTTGGAATTCTATTTGCCGTCTACCTCCCCAAATCAGTTTGATCCAAATAAAATGCTTGACTCTTTAAAACGAATAGAAGAATTGAATATATCGCACATCTTTTTTGGGCATTACGGCATGAGTGAACATCCAGAGGTTGTTTTCAATCATGTAAAATATTGGCTGGATCTGTTCGTTGACAACGGCAGACAAATTATCCTTCAAAACGAGAGCAAACCGTTTGAAGAAAAGTCTAAGCAGTTATATGATCTTTTGTATAAAACGGTTTGCGATTATTTGAGCGAAAAAGGGATTTCGGCCGAGCATGCAGTTCATAAATACTTGAAACTAGATTTAATGATTTGTTCCCAAGGCATTATCGATTATTTGCAAAAATCTTCTTCATTAAAATAGGGGAGGCAGCTATGGAAAGAGATATTCGCCGCGTAAAAACGGTTGAGCTTCAAAAAACTGCCCGATCCATACGAACGGATTTGTACTGGAGCCCGGCAATTGGCAGGAATATGATCCATTTTTGCTGCTAGTGGAAGACATCTTTCAAAAAGGAACGTTAGGCCATCATCCTCATAAGGGCATTGAAACGGTTACTTATGTCATTGACGGCATTTTGGAACATTTTGATAACAAGGCAGGCTACGGGAAACTGGAGACTGGGGATGTCAATGGATGACAAGCGGGCAATGGAGTAATTCATAAAGAAGACCCTGCATCGGGAACTACAGTACATAGCTTGCAGTTATGGGTGAATTTGCTAAGTTCGCAAAAAATGACGGAGCCCCCGCTACCAAAATTTGAAAAGTTCAGACGTTCCGGTTCGAAAAGAAAAAGGGGCGGCCATTCGGATTTTCTCGGGATCATCCAAGGGCATTAAGGCGCCGACCAAAAATCATGTACCTGATACAATGGTTGAGATGATTCTTGAACCTTGGAGCAGAGGTTGAACAAGATCTTCCGGGAAGCTACAATGGGTTCCTATATATTTTAGAAGGAAGCGGTCTGTGCGGAGCTTCTAAGAGAGAAGGCAAAAAAAGGACAAGTATAGTTTTTAACAAAAGGAGTTTCGGGAGAAGAAAGCCACATTTCAATCAAAGCATCTGAAAACCTGCGGGTGCTCCTTTATGCGGGAGAGCCTGTCAATGAACCTGTGGAAGTTTATGATCCATCTGTTATGAATACAAAAGAAGAAATCAGGCAGGCGGTCCTTGATTATCATTCCGGAAAATTTGATGAGTAAGAGAACGGCTTCTCTCATCTGCTGTTTGCTCAGATGGGAGTTTTTTTCGGGGAATGACTTGATTATTTCTCGGGAAAGCGCAAAATTCGCCAAAAATAATAGATAAACGAGGAAAATAGCTCCTTTTGTCGAAAAACTAGTGATGAAGTGATTAATGTCAATCCCTTTAAATTTCATGTTATATTTTCTGACAATATACAACTTTGAGCATGGCAGATTTTGTACAATAATAAAGAATAATCTCTTAAATAGGTGATGCACATGCTTTTTTTAAAAAAACGGAAACAAGAATGGGAGCATGAATCTGAAAATCAGAAGCGTCATGATCGAAGATTTGAGGCTGAATTGGAAGTCGCTTCAGATCAACTTCAAGGTGTTATTGAACAGATGAGTTTAACTGCAGAATCGCTTCAAGACGTGTCTTCATCCAGCAAAAAAAGCACTCTTCAATTGTTGGAACACATTGACCATACGGCGGCGCATACGGAAAATGTATCGGATAAAATGCGCAAAATTGAAGAAGCTGCGATGAAAATTACGTCTTCCTCCCAAGAAATTCATTCTTCAAGTGTATTATTTTTCGAGGAACTTGCACAATCTCAAACACAGTTAAAAAACATTCAAGAAAATTCACAAGCAGTGTTGGAAGGCCATTTGCAGCTTCTAGAGCAAATGAACAGGCTCGTCACCTTTTCAAAACAAATGAATCAAATTCTTTCGACCATCGGGGCAATTTCGCAAAAAACAAAAATTCTTGCCTTGAATGCAAATATTGAATCAGCGAGAGCTGGAATACATGGAAAAAGTTTCGCCGTCGTTGCAAATGAAATCGGACATTTAGCAAACCAAACATCCGCTGCCGTTGATGAAACACACAACATTTTATCTTCGATTCAAACAGAAATCGATTTATCAACAACAATGGTAAAATCGGAAAGCGATCAAATCCAAAAAAGCTCTGAAGAATTATTATGTTTGATTGATACCCTTCACACCTATCAAGACAAATTAAGCGAGATAACGTCAATGGTCTCCCATTCAAGAGAAGCGGTGGAAATACAATCAGAAAATGTGCAGGAAATCAGAAAACTGTTGGAACAAATTGCAAATATGGCGGCTGAAAATAAAACGCATGCCTTAACGGTTCAAGAAGATATGGACAAACAACATCAAAATATAGAAGAGATGCTTGAAATTAGCAAAGCGTTAGACAAAACCGCCAAAGAATTGCAAAAGATGATTCATAAAGATCAACGCCGGCCAATCATTGAGATGGATCTTGAAGCAATGGAAGAGATGAAACAAAAAATTTTCACGCTGCTTGAAGAAGCGCCGTTGCATCAATTAGATGAAACCGTCCATAAAAACGTGTTGGATAAATTTTTGCAGCAAAACGAACGCATTGAGGCGGTTTGGTCCAATCGTTTGGATGGGACGTTTATTTATTCGAATCCGCCGGCAGGGCTTATTAATGCAAAAGCGCGCACATGGTTTAAGGAAGCCAGCCAAAATAAAGTGTTTATTTCAGACATATACACTTCTGCTGTCACAAAACGGCCGTGCATCACGATCTCGCTTCCGATTCTAAACAGCGGACAAATGGTCGGCATTATTGGAGTGGATTTAGCAATGCTGTAAGATAATCGTGTTATGATTGATTTGAACCCAACCGTGTTTTTCCAAATGACAAAGATAAGAATGGAAAATATTTAAAAACGAAGGCATGGATTCTTCAATTCTCCATGCTTTTTTTAATGTCTGAATAATTTCTTCTGTCCGAAATGAGTTTTGTTTCTTGTTATGTAATAAATAATAGCATGTTAATAAAATCCAGACGCTCTCTTCGAAAAGAAAACCTTTTGAATAATCGCGAAATACTTGTTCAGGCACTTTAAAATAGCGGATTTTCGTTTTTCCCGACAAAATTTGTGCGATGATGGAGTCGTAATGATAAGGTAAATATTTTTCGTCAAAAATAAAGATGGGCAAACATACATATTCATCGGGAAAAAAAGCAGAAGTCATTCGTGATTGTTTTACCATTCTGCCTGCTCCTCCTCAAGCTATCTGAACTGGTTATCGGTTAATCATGAATTCCGAGCTTCTGTTTTGTGTCGTCGATTTGAATTAAGAAGGAAATAGCATCAGCTAGTGCTTGCCGATAGATTAATAAATTTTGTGAATCTATTAGACAAAAAATCGTTCTTTTTACATCATCCAGATCATGTTGATCGATTCCAAGTTTGTCCAGTTTTTGATCCAGCTCTTGATAGAGTGCGTTCAACTTTTTGTTTTTCCGACTCAAGATCGCTTGTTCTATACGATTATAGGCAAATTCGTTAAATGCCTGCTCAAAATTCATGGTGCTCTCACCCATCCCCTTTGACAAAAATGAATAAAAAATATTCATTTATATATTAATACAAAACCAATTGAATGTAAAATGAGAAAACGATAAACTATAGTTGAAATCGAAAATGGTGATAATGGGGAATGTGCAAAAGATGGAGATTAATAAACGCATTGGCGAACAAATAAGAGAAGTAAGAAAAAAATATAACATTTCAATGGTGCAATTAGCAGAAGAATTGGAAATCTCCCAGCCTCGACTTTCCCGGATTGAGAATGGGGAGCAAGAAATACCGGTCAGTTTAATAGAAAAATTTTGCAAACGATTTAACATTCCAATGGAAAGCTTTTTTAAAGCGATCGAACACTCCGATCAATCGTTGTTGGATGACCAAGTGGAACAACTTTTATCCTCTTTAAATGATGACCAAAAAAAAGCATTATATATGTTTTTATCTTCATTTCAAAAATAATCCGCCGGCCTCTGTATCCTCTATCCCCTCTTTTTGCGAACATATATTCCGTTCCGTTATTCTTTTGGTACACTCAATGAATTTCTTCATGCCTTCTAACGTATACATTTTTACTTTTTTAGCCACTGTTGCTTTTATCGGTATTAGTATTCCTAATGGTATTACTTGGGCGTTTGTATCTGATATTATCGATTATGGAGAATGGAAATCAGGAGAAAGAAAAGAAGCTACTACTTATTCCTTGTTTAATTTTTCGCGAAAACTAGCACAAGCTCTTTCCGGTTTTTTATCTGGTATCGGTTTAAGTTTGGTTGGGTATGTACCTAATGCGGTTCAGAAGCATAGTACTTTAATTGGAATAAAAGGAATCCTAACATTATATCCTGCTATCGCTTTATTGTTAGCGTCGCTTGTTATAGGTTTTTTGTATAAATTGACAGATGAAAAACACGCTATGATTGTCCAAGAGCTAAAAGAGAGACATGGCTCTATGTTATAACCGAGATGAAAAGAGGCGTAGCTCTTTAAACCGATAATAGCTTTTAAACATAAGTTTTAATTAAAGAATTAAGTTAAATTCTTTAATTGAGATACAGTCAAAATTTATTTGTGAGACAATCCAGATCGTGCTATATTTTATCATAAGATTACAAAAATTTGAGAAAGAGGTTGCTTAAAATTGGTAACAATCAAAGATATAGCAAGATTGGCAAATGTATCTCATACGACTGTATCTCGCGCTTTGAACAACAGTCCGCTGATTAAGGAGGAAGAATTTTAACGATCGCTTCAGAGTTGAACTACATACCGAATTACAGCGCGAAAAGCCTTGTTATGCAAAAATCTTATACGATCGGTCTTTTTTTTACGAGCATTAAGGCGGGAACATCCTCAAGTTTTTTTATAGATACAATCAAAGGGGTAAATGAAGTCATAAGCGAAAACTATCATTTGTTAGTTCGGGGTATCGATGATTTTCATGATTATACAACAATCCATCCGAAAAGATATGATGGAATTATTTTCATGAGCCAGAGCGATCGAGACAATGCGTTTATTTATCATGTTTTGGAAAAACAAATTCCGCTTGTTGTATTAAATAGGAAAATCAGGGATGAAAGGTTTACAAATATTTTAGCCAATGATAAAGAAGGGGCCTATCAGGGAGTTCTCCACCTTGTTGAAAATGGCCATAAGCGGATCGCGATCATTGAAGGGAAGGAAGGTTTTCAATCAACGGTTGAAAGAAAAGAAGGTTACATCCAAGCGTTGCTTGATCATCAGCTGCCGATTCATGGCGAGTATTTCATCAAGGGGGAGTATGATGTCAAAAGCGGTTACAATGCCATGAAGCAATTGCTTTCATTAAAAGAACCGCCGACTGCGGTTTTTTGTTCGAATGATGATATGGCGATTGGAGCGATGCATGCCGTGTTTGAAGCGGGCTTGTCTGTCCCTAAGGACATTTCCGTTGTAGGATTTGACGATATTGAATTGGCGCAATATACGTTTCCTCCTTTGACGACTGTTAAACGGCCAATCGAAACGATCAGCAAAAGGGGAGCTGAAAAACTGCTTTCTTGCATTGACAACCCGGATGCAGGAACAGAAACCATTTTCGTTCCGACGAAACTGACCATAAGAGGATCAGTCCGAAAGCTTTGTTCATAATGTTCACGTTAACATAAAAAGGGTGGATAGGCAATGAAAATGTTAAGGAAACAATTGATTCCTGATTATAAGAAATATCCCGAAAAAGTGCTGCAATTCGGGAGCGGAAATTTTTTACGTGCTTTTGTTGATTGGCAAATTGATCAAATGAATCAAAAGGCGGATTTTCATGGCAGTGTTGTCATTACACAGTCAACCGGAAGCGGAACAGTTGATAAATTAAATGAACAGGACGGTTTATTTACCGTTTGCATTCAAGGCTGTGAAAATGGGCGTGTCATTGAAAAACAGTCGGTTGTCACGTGTGTTCAAAGGGGGATCGCAATATCTGAAAGTTACCAAGAATTTTTACAAACGGCGCAAACTCCTTCACTGCGGTTTGTTGTTTCCAATACAACGGAAGCGGGAATCCGTTTTGAAAAGGAGGCATTGGGCAATCAGCCGCCCAAAACATTCCCTGGAAAATTGACCGTTTTTTTATATGAACGGTATAAAGCGTTTCAGGGGGACGACAGCAAAGGGCTGGTGATCATTCCTTGCGAGTTGATTGAACGAAACGGCGAAGTGTTGAAACAAACTGTCCTGCGATATGCAAAAAGCTGGCATTTGGAAAATGGATTTGTCCGGTGGATCTATGACGCCAACACATTTTGCTCCAGCTTGGTTGATCGCATTGTTCCCGGATTTCCGCAAGAAAAGTTCAGCGAAATGACGGCAAAATTAGGCTATCACGATCAGCTTCTCGTAATGGCGGAGCCGTATTATTTATGGGTGATCGAAGGCCCGGCATCATTAAGGGAGGAGCTCCCTTTTGAAAAAGCTGGATTAAACGTCCTTCTGGTCGATGATATGACACCTTATCGAACATTAATGGTAAGAATTTTAAACGGCGTTCATACGGCGATAGCGGCAGTCGCCTATTTGCATGGTTGCCGGACAGTCGGTGAAGCGGTAAGAGATCAATTGATTAAAGAATATATTGACAAACTTATATTTGGAGAGATTGTTCCAACATTGGATTTGCCCGAGGAAGAGGCAAAAACATATGCAAGGTCGGTGTTGGAACGTTTTGAAAACCCGTTTATTCATCATCATTTAACAAGCATTTCATTAAATGCCCTGTCAAAATTTAAGACGAGAAATTTGCCTGCAATCTTAGACTATTTTGAACGTTTTGGAACATTGCCGAACTGTTTAGTGTTTGCCCTCAGTTCGTTGATTTCCTACTATAAAGGCGAAAAAGGGAATGAAGCCATTCCATTGAACGATGATGAAGAAGCGATAGAGCTATTTTCTTCATTATGGCGCCGATATGATGGATCCGATACAAGCCTTGCTTTCATTGTCAAACATGTATTGGCTGCCAAAAAGATTTGGCAAATGGATTTGAATGTCATTCCTGGCTTGGCGGATCTTGCCGCATCTTTTTTAACGGCAATTGAACATGAGGGGATGGAATCAGCAGTCAAACGTGTGACAAAAAAGGGGGAGAGCGAGTGAAGGAATATATCATCATTAATGAGAAAGACAATGTTGCTGTTGCGCTTCGCGATTTGAGTCTTAATGAAATCATCAAGGTATATGAAAAAAAAGTCACCGTCAAACAGGATATTCCAAAAGGGCATAAAATCGCAATCAAGCCGATAAGCAAGGGTGAACATATTATCAAATATGGATTTCCGATCGGCCATGCGATCGAACCTATTCCGGAGGGCGGATGGGTGCATGTGCATAATACTAAAACGAATTTGCAAGGCGTCCAAAACTATTGCTTTAAGCAACGACTATTTCCGTTAAAGTTATCCAAAAAAAACTTGACTTTTCAAGGTTTTAGAAGAAAAAATGGAAGTGTTGGCATTCGCAACGGTCTATGGATTGTGCCAACCGTCGGATGTGTGAATGGGATCGCAGAACAAATGATCCAGCAATTTTTGGATAAAATTGAAAACTTTTCTCCATTTGATCATACGCTAGTGTTGAAACATCAATACGGCTGTTCACAACTAGGGGACGATCATTTGCATACAAGAGACATTTTAAGCTCCATTATTGAACATCCGAATGCGGGGGGAGTATTGGTTTTAGGACTCGGCTGCGAGAACAACCGTTTAAGTGAATTAAAAGAGGCGCTTGGGGCTGTAGACGAAGCACGGATGAAATTTTTGAATTGCCAGGAAGTTGACAACGAAGTGGAAGCAGGCGTCAAGCTGCTGATGGAATTATACGAATCGGCTCGGCATGACAAGCGGGAATCCTTTCCGTTGTCGGAATTACATATCGGTTTGAAATGCGGCGGGTCGGACGGTTTTTCCGGCATTACGGCTAATCCTCTTCTTGGCCGGTTTTCAGACTTTTTAGTAGCGCAAGGGGGAGCTACCGTTTTAACTGAGGTGCCGGAAATGTTCGGAGCTGAAACATTGTTGATGGAAAGAGCTGCAAGCAAAGAAGTGTTTGATAAAATAGTCGATCTGATCAACGGTTTTAAACAATATTTTCTGGAGCACAACCAACCGATTTATGAAAACCCTTCCCCTGGGAACAAAGCAGGGGGAATTACAACATTGGAAGACAAGTCGCTTGGCTGTACACAAAAAGCCGGCACGTCAGCGGTTGTGGATGTCTTGAAATACGGAGAACGCTTACGAACAAAAGGGTTAAATCTTTTAAGCGCTCCGGGTAATGATCTTGTCGCTTCAACGGCTTTAGCTGCAGCGGGCTGCCAGATGGTTTTGTTTACTACAGGCAGAGGGACTCCGTTCGGCACTTTTGTTCCAACTGTCAAAGTGTCCACAAACACGGCGTTATATGCGTCGAAACCCCACTGGATTGATTTTAATGCTGGAACTTTAGTAGAGGGAGCCGCTTGGGAGGATGTTCTCCAAGAGTTCATCTCATATATCATCAGCGTGGCAAATGGAGTAGAAGTAAACAACGAAAAAAATCATTTTCGCGAAATCGCCATATGGAAAACAGGCGTGACTCTATAATTCAATAGCCAACAAATACTAGAATTGTCGGGGGTGCACACATTGGAATCACGTTTACTTTCATTGTTAAAAGAAGAAAAAATCATTGCCATCATCCGCGGGGTTCAGGAGGAGACGATCGAACCGATTGCTCAAGCGCTGGCTGACGGCGGCATAAAATTTTTGGAAGTGACAATGAACACAGAAGGCGCTTTAAGGGCGATCGGCAATTTAACAGAAAAATTTGCGGGACGCCTGGAAATTGGGGCAGGGACTGTACTGAATGTCGAAATGGCAAAAGAGGCGATTCTTGCTGGAGCCGAGTATATTATTTCTCCCAATTTAGACGAACAGGTTATCCGCTATTGTGTGGAACAAAATGTCGAGGTATGGCCTGGAACGATGACACCGTCGGAAATATATAAAGCCTATCAATTAGGGGCAAAAGCGGTGAAAGTATTTCCGATCGGAACGCTAGGAGCCAAGTATATTAAAGAAGTGAAGGCACCGCTCAACCAAATTGAGTTGATTGCAACAGGAGGCGTGAATTTGGAAAATATTTCTGATTTCTTAAAAAACGGCGCCATTGCGGTAGGCCTCGGCGGGAACTTGGTCGATAAACAGCTTGTGGAACAAAAGAATTTTGAGGAGTTGAAAAAACGGGCGCAAATGTTTGTCGAGCGTGCGAAAGGAGCGGTCGCACAATGACCGCTCAAGTTGATGTCGTGACGCTCGGAGAAAGCATGATATTGTTTCAGCCGATGACGGAAGGTTCTTTAACTTATTCCCATCTGTTTTCAAAATCGATCGCCGGAGCGGAATCAAATGTTGCGATCGGGTTAACAAGATTAGGGAAAAAAGTTAGATGGATCAGCCGCGTTGGCGCGGATCCGTTCGGAAAGATGATTCTTTCCACTTTAGCCGGAGAAGGGATCGATGTATCGCATGTCATTCAAGATGATAGCGCACCCACTGGCATTTACTTTAAAGAATTTAAAGGGTATGGCGATCCGAATGTGTATTATTATCGGCATTTTTCCGCAGCAAGCAGGTTTTCCGTCAAAGATATAAAACCGGAATGGTTTGAAAATGCCAGACATTTGCATGTAACGGGCATTACTCCCGCCTTAGGCGATCATACGGCTGAATTTATGCAGGAAGTTATGAAACTGGCAAAGGAAAAAGGGCTGACCGTTTCATTTGATCCGAATTTGCGCCGTAAATTGTGGAGTGAAGAAAAAGCAAGGGCTGTCTTAACTTCTTTAATACCATTGTGCGACATTTTTTTGCCGGGAATTGAAGAAGCGGAGTTTTTGCTCGGGATTCAAGATTATTCTCGCTGCTCGGCAGAGTTTTTAAAGATGGGGCCGAAGTTAGTGGTGATCAAGCTCGGGGCGAAAGGATCAGCCGCATTTTTCGGAAAGCAAACGGTAATGGTGCCGTCAACACCGGTTGAAGTAGTGGTTGATACGGTAGGCGCAGGCGATGCATTTGCGGCAGGACTTTTGTCAGCGCTTTTAAATGAAAAAAATCCGTTGGATGAAGCAACTTTAACAGCAACAATACAAGACGCTTTACAGCGCGCCAATTTGCTTGGCGCACTAGCGACGCAATTTAAAGGGGATTGGGAAGGGCTTCCTTCTCTTGAAGAAGTTGAGCACCTTTTGGCGGGAAAAGAACAATTCACAAGGTAAAGATTTACGATAGAGGGCGAAAGTTTTTCTTTTGCCCTCTTTTTGTCCGTGTTAATGACGATCGAGGCAGGGAATGGGGAAGAAAAATTGATGAAAGTGAAAGCGGAGCCAAAAGAGAGGGAAAAGAAAGGTTATCAGTCATTCAAGAAATGCAATGATAGCCAAAGCCGCTTTCACAAAAGACGACATCGCCTCTGCATTAATTGGTTCACAAGCTACAGAGATGTTGAAAAATATGTGGGTAAACCGTTTATTTCTCGGGACAAAAGCGATTGATGCCAAACATGGATGAAGCGTTTTTAACAGTTTGCATGCTGATTGGAAGAAAGAGCCATTCAATGTGCCGAACATGTAACATTGCTTGCGGATTCAACAAAATTTAGGAAAACAGCCTTGCTTCAATTTGCCTCAATTGATCATATTGATGATATCATTACAGAGAAAAAATGGACGAATCTATGAAGGAGCAGTTTGCCCAGTTTGGTTTACCAATTGTCTTCGCAGCTGTCAATGGGCGCTCTTAGGGTCTGCGAGATCTTTTTTATATTTGCAAAAAAGTGTATTGCAGATCTGTCAGAAATACTAATGAAACCAAAACAAAACAATCATTTAATCTACTTTAAATAAAAAATAATCAAAAAGGAGAATGTTAAAAATACTAAGGAGAAGTTTGTCAATGTAATCCGCTTTGATAGACAAGTCGAACAATTTACGAAAGAAAATCCGTACCTGCAGGCAAATCTTTTGCGACTGGCGCGAAGAGGTGATTTCGAGGACTGACGACAGCCACGCCCTCCGCACCACTGATATCACCGCATTTAGACAATGATGCACGATCTCGTTTACAGATTGTCAGTCACGTGGCAAAATGTTGCCGACAAATCAACCTCCGCATTCAAGTTTTTTCTGTCATGGAATGAAAAAAACCGCCTTTGCCCGGTATTCATTGGTTGAAAAGAAAATCCGTCCTTAATTTTTGGGTTTCTGCACATTTGACACTCTTTTTTTTCTGCTGTTTTGATTCCAAATCTTTTTCCCATATGGAATGATGGTATCCAATATGATCAAAAGGATAAAAACAAACAGAACAACCCGTTCGTAGCCATCCATGACACGAAAGGGATTCGCAATGTTATGCAAAGAATTTCGCAAATTAGAACCGGATAAAATGTATAAGCATTGGATTAAAGACGTTAAAATAATAAAAAGCAGGATGGTCATTCCAAGATTTTTCATCCAATTTCACCCTCCATTTTTATGTTCCCCTTTTTTGTTCTTTTTAAAATATACATACATTTCCCTTTTAAAGAAAAAAATAAGAAAAAAAGCTGGGATGAAGATAATGACATTTTCTCCGAATAATCATAATCAACAACAGATACAAAACGATCAACGGAAGCCTCATCATCTAAACAAATCGTTAGCGGTCAATATGGATTATTTGAAAAAAAGGATCGGAAACAGTACGGATGTTATTTTTCGATCAATAAAAATCGGACACAAATTGGCTCTCCAATTAACGATCGTTTATGTCGAAGGGATTGCCGATGATAAAAAGATCGACCAATATTTAATTTCAACGATCTATAATAAGCGCAAATTTTACGATCAATCCATTCTCCAAGATACACTTAATAAGATAAAAGATGAAGTTTCCTCAATGGGCTCCGTCAAACAATCCGAAAATTGGGAAGACATCCTTGCCTCTTTAATGTCCGGAAATACGATCATCTTTGTCGACGGCATTGATCAAGCAATAATTGCCAATACTGCAGGTGGGGAAAAGCGTTCGATCGAAGAGCCCATCACACAAGTTTCCATCCGAGGGGCTCGGGATGGATTTATTGAATCAATCAGAACGAATACTGCAATGGTTCGCAAGCGTATACAGAATCCTGATCTTTGGCTTGAGACGTTCAAAATCGGCCGTACAACCAAGACAGATGTCGCAATCATGTATATAAAGGGAATTGCCAAGGATGAAATTGTCGAAGAAGTCCGGAGGCGGTTAAAGCGAATTAACATTGACAGCATCTTGGAAACAGGTTATATCGAACAGCTGATAGAAGATCAAACATGGACCCCTTTTCCAACCGTTTACCATGCGGAAAGGCCGGACGTAGTGGCCGGCAATTTGCTTGAAGGAAGGGTTGCCATTTTCGTAGATGGAACTCCGTTTGTTTTGCTTGTTCCGGCCGTCTTTATTCAGTTTTTTCAAGCTGTTGACGATTATTATGCCCGGTTTGATATTTCATCAGCGTTAAGATTTTTGCGGGTTTTGGTTTTCCTCTTGTCAATTATCGTTCCGGCCTTTTATATTGCGATTACCACCTTCCATCAGGAGATGATTCCAACGCAGCTTTTAATCGTTCTTGCCGCACAGCGGGAAGCGGTGCCATTTCCGGTTTTTGTTGAAGCGTTTTTAATGGAGGTTGCTTTCGAAATATTGCGTGAAGCAGGGATCAGGCTCCCAAGACCGGTAGGACAAACCGTTTCGATCGTTGGCGCATTAGTGATTGGGCAGGCGGCTGTTCAAGCCGGCATCGTTTCTCCTGCGATTATCATTATTGTTTCAATCACGGCCATTGCAAGTTTTGCCACTCCTTCTTATTCAATTGCCATCTCCGCAAGGTTGATTCGATTTATATTCATGATTACCGCATCATCGTTCGGGTTCTATGGTATTTTTCTCGGAATGGTGATCTTAGCAGCACATTTGTGCAGCCTCCGTTCATTTGGCATACCTTATTTGGAACCGCTGGCTCCTTTCGTACCAAAAAATGCTGGGGATACATTAGTGCGGCTGCCATTGTGGTCTCTCAAGGAAAGACCGAGATTAATTGTCGGGGAAAACAATATTCGCGAAGGGGAACATCTCAGACCCGGCCCTCCGAAAACCCGCTCCATCCGAAATGATAAGACAGAAGGGGGGAGAAAGGATGAATCTTAAACTCTTCTTTTTTTTGCCAATTATATTATTAACGATTGCCGTTGTTTCGGGTTGCTACAGTCAAAGGGAATTAACAGATATCGCGATTGTCACCGCAACTGGATTGGATAAATCGGAGGATGGGAAATATGTTCAATCATTTCAAATCGTCGATCCGGAGAACATTTCCAGCGGCGAGCAAGCAAAAGGCGGCGGACAAGGTCCGCCCATCACCGTTTATTCAGCAAAGGGAAATAATGTATCGGAAATCAATCAAAAAATTTCTAAAAAGGTGTCGCGAAGATTGTATTTTTCCCATACCCAACTGCTGATTATTGGCGAGAAAATTGCAAGGGAAGATGGATTGGATCATATTTTGGACGCGTTTGAACGGGACAATCAATACCGTTCCACGATGATCGTTGTCATTGCGAAAGGTTCAAAAGCAGAGGATTTTATTAAAACGTTGACGCCCATTGATAAAAACTCAGGGCGGAAAATCGTAAAATCTTTGGAAATCACTGAAGAATCTTCAGGTGAAAATATAAAAGTAAATTTGAAGGATGTCATTGATGATCTGATGTCTCGCGGCAAGGAGCCATTAATCAGCGGAGTTGAGCTCATTGGAAGCAAAGAAAAGGGGCAAAAGATGAATACATTGCAGAAAACTGAACCGGAATCGCTAATAGAAGTGGACGGGATGGCTTTATTTAAAAACGGGAAACTGGTGGATTGGATATCAGGCAAAACATGCAGGGGGGTTTCCATCATCCTTAAAAAAACGAAAATCTTTAATGTAAATCTTGACTGGAAAGGCAAAAAAAATGTTATTGCTTATCAATCGATACGTTCGAATACGGATGTTTCAGCAAAATTCCAAAACAATCGGCCTGCGGTCGCCATCCAAATTGAAATAGAAGGAAGAATTTCAGAGGCGAATGTGCCGATTGACCTCTCCAATCCGAAAGTTTTAGTGAAACTTGAAAAAAAGATTGAGAAAAAGATTCAGAAGGAAATATACGCTGCCATCAACAAGGCAAAAAAGGATAAAACGGATGTTTTTGGATTCGGTGAGCTGTTGTACCGCTCATATCCTAACAAATGGAAAAAAATGGAACATAAGTGGAACGATGTTTATTTTCCGGAAGTGCAGACAAAAGTGGGCGTTAATGTTTTTATCAGGCAGACAGGATACAAAAACAAATCTCATATGACGGAGATGGATTCCTAAAAGTCTATTAGAGGAAGTGTTACAGAATGGAAAATGCGAAAATCGATAAATTTCAGCTATTCGTGTTAATTTACCTTTTTGAACTCGGAAGTACGTTGTTAATTCCTCTAGGAATTGATGCGAAAAATGATGCATGGCTGGCAATCCTTTTAGGGATGGTTGGAGGTTTCCTGCTACTTTCCCTATATTTCGCTCTTTATCAATACCATCCTGATTTGCAATTGACGCAATATTCGATAAAGATATTAGGCAAATATGTAGGTTGGGTTGTCGGGTTTGCCTACAGTGTTTATTTTCTTTACATAGCTGCAAGAGTGTTGCGCGACTTCGGAGATATGCTGGTAACCTTTGCCTATCCGGAAACGCCTCTTTTTATTATCAACTTCATGTTAATTGCTACCATTATGTACGTGATCCATAAAGGAATCGAGGTGTTGGCCAGAACGGGAGAAATACTTTTTGTGCTTATGTGTCTTCTTGGCGTTTTGGGGTTTATTTTGATTTGCATTACCGGCTTGATCGATTTTAATAATTTGAAACCCGTTCTGGAAGAAGGCATCAAGCCTGTATTAAATGTGGTTTTTACGGAAACTTTGTATGTTCCGTTCGGCGAAACAATTGCATTTACAATGATTTTTCCATATGTCAACAACCATAAAAACATGAAACTTACCGGCTATGCGGCTATGGCGGCTAGTGGGATGGTTTTGGTGTTGACAATGGCTATCAATATTGCGGTTCTAGGGTATGGCGTTACCTACCGCTCACAGTTTCCGCTGCTAACGACCATCCAGCAAATTAAAATAGGGGAATTTTTGGCGCGCCTTGATATTTTTTTCATAATTGCGCTGATGATTGGCGCCTTTTTTAAAATCAGCATCTTTTATTATGGGGCGTTGTTCGGTTTTGCAGCCCTATTTAACGTGGAAAAAATCAGCAAGTTAATATTACCTTTGGGGTTTATTGCACTTTTATGTTCTGCGGCAATGGCGAGGAGCGCCCAAGAGCACATTAAAATAGGGCTGGAATATGTGCCAATGTTTTTGCATATCCCGTTTCAAATCATCATTCCGGTACTGTTGATGATGACGGCTTTTGCAAGGAAGAAATTTCGCAAATGATGGCAAAACCGGCTGAAGAAGACAGAAAGGTTGAAAAACTCAACGTTTGGGTGTTTCAATTTTTAATGCATATTAAGCAGCTAATAGATAGTTACCAGTTTATTCAATGATATAGTCAGTAAAAAAAGAACCAATTAAAACATAGTCAAACATGGTTATGGTGTTTGCAGGACGGCAAAGTGGCACTCGTGACAGGGGTCAGCAGGGGACTGGGGCAAGGGATGGCTGTCGGATTGGCGGAAGCGGGCGCTGAAATTATCGTCGTAGGGGGGAGCGGCAAGTCAGAAACAAAAGAGAAGAGGTTTTGACAAATTACGCTTGACCTTTCTGAACAAGAACCCACCTATCAGCTCGTAAAAAAGGCGTTAAAACAAACAAACTGAATTGACATTTTGGTAAACAATGCCGAAATTATCAGAAGGGAACAAGCTGAAAACTATTCGTACTAAGATTGCCATGAGGTGATTCAGGTCAATTTGGACAGTGTTTTCAAAATAACGAGAGAAGTTGGCAAACATATGCTTGAACAAGGAAAAGGGAAAATCATCAACATTGCTTCTATGCTGTCATTTCAAGGCGGAATGACAGTGCCTGCTTGCTGTATTGTCCGTTTCCATATAGCCAGATGGATTCGCTTTTCGTTGAGGCCTGTTTGACCATTCATTCGCGAACGATTTCGCCAATCCTGTTTCCGCATGCTTGCTTACCATAGTTTACATAATGAAGTTATCGTAAATATATGTTATATGTAATCTAGTAAAAGCAATTCGTGATATTATGCTTCGTTCTGTTTTTACGCGTTTTTGATCTTTGGTTTTGTAATTCTCTTTGGATTAGCCAACGGATATTGGCTTGACAATCACACTCTATCAATTTTAGAATTAACACCAAAATTTCTTCTAAATAATTGGGACTTGTTTAGGAATTTTATTGGTTATGCAGTTGGTTTGCGGGTAATTAAAAACCACTCAAAAAGAAGATGTGTTCCTGCTAACCGGCAAATTGAAGTTTGAAAAAATTAATTTGCATGTATGAAAGGAAAATAAGGAATAATAAAGTTTTTCGAGACGTAAAAGCAATGACGGGGTTTATTTTGTCTATATTATTGAGTTTTGCAGCAGTAATTCTTGTAGTACATAACAATAGTTTTTGGGTTGTTTTCGTTGTTATATCAATCATAGTTTCGACTTTAAGTGTATTTAGGGCTGATACGTTATACAAAGAAAATAAAGAACATAGTTGACGGCATTTACATTAAATAAGTAATGACGATCGTTTGCAACCTATATGCTGTTTTAAGGCATTGAACTCATTTGCTTTCAAAAAAATCTTTTTTTAGGATGGGAAAAAGAGAGCCGTGAATGTTCTCAAATGCCTTTGGCTCTCTATTGTTTCAACAGATTATGAATATTTTTTTACAAATTGCAATGATTTTTCAATAATCAACGGCTGGTCATGGTCGAGAGTTGCGACATGATAGCTGTTTTCTAATCGAATCAATTCTTTTTCTTTTGATGAGATGGTCTCATAGATCATTTGGGAATTATCAGGAGGTACAACGTGATCTTCATTAGAAACAAGAATGAGTGTCGGGCATGACACCTTATGAAGATTGTTTCTGACGATTTCCATTAATTTTAAAATTTCTTTGATAGAACGCACCGGCGTTTTTTCATAAGCAAGTTCTTTCACATTAGGGTTTTTTATATCCGAACCGATGGCCTCTAAAAATCTGGCATCTTCCAAATCTTTGGCCGATTCCATATCAGGAATTCGCAAAGCAGCATTGATTGGAATAATTCCCTTGATTTCGGGATATTGTTCCGCCATGTATAATGTTAACGTGCCTCCCATGGAAAGTCCCGCTACAAAAATCGTGTCGCACCGCTCTTTTAACCATTGGTAACCTGCTTCAACGGACGAAATCCAATCTTGATAAACGGTTCTCTCCATGTCTTCATAATGTGTCCCATGTCCTTTTAGACGCGGGCCGCATACCGTATAGCCTGCCTTTCTAAACGCTTCTCCTAACGGACGCATGCTTTGGGTTGTTCCGGTAAAACCGTGCGAAACTAAAATGCCGATGGAATTCCCTTCAAAGTAAAAAGGTTCTGCTCCATTCATCACCGGATATTTTTCATTCACTTTGCTCCCCTCCAATGACATGATGAATATCAAACATACTAAGTATTCGTTGCTAACGTTACAAACTCCTTTTTTGAAAAAAAAGAAAGTGTCGTTTTGAAGAAGCGAGCCATATTTGCTTTTTGGTCTGTAAACGCATCCTACCGCGTTGAGTTTTGCGTCTCTTGCCATTTGAAATCTCCTGGTACTCTTTTCCTTTTTCTTGTAGTAAAATTAATATGTATAGTCGTTTTTCAGCCAAAATTAGGCTTGGAAAAACTTTGCGGATGAATCAATAGTTTGCCGCTTCATGACCGCTTTTTCAAAAAAGCCTTTTTAGAAATGCAAATTTAACAAATTTTCGATTTTTACAAACGAACGGAGTTGATTAATATGACGTCCAAGACATATGAAATAGCATCCATCAATGTTGGAAAACCGAAAAGTTTTGTATATAACGGCAAAGAATTGCTGTCAGGCATTCAAAAAAAACCTGTTCATGAACCGGTATTTTTGTCGTTTCTTCATTTTTCCGGCGATGGCCAAGCCGATTTGGTTCATCATGGCGGAAAAGATAAAGCGGTATGCGTCTATTCGTATGATCATTATCCATTTTGGGAAAAGGAACTGGGCAGGCCGTTGGATTGGGCGGCGTTTGGCGAAAATTTAACGGTTAAAGGTTTAGTCGAAGAGGACGTTTGTATTGGAGATACATATCAACTTGGTGAAGCGATCGTGCAGGTCAGCCAGCCGCGGCAGCCGTGCCATAAATTGGCGAAAAAACATGATATCGCAGATTTGCCGCTTCGTATACAAAACAGCGGGTACACCGGGTTTTATTTCCGGGTGTTGAAAGAAGGCTGGGTGGCGAAGGATTCTTGTTTGATGTTGTTGGACAGACATCCTCTTGCTGTATCGGTTTCCTTTGCAAACCGCATCTTGTACAAAGATCAATCCAATAAAGAGGGGATCGAGAAGATTCTTCGTGTAGAAGAGCTTTCGGACAGCTGGCGGGAAATGTTTCAAAAACGGCTGAACAGGATTAAAGTGGAGAAAAGCAATGTTGCAAATAACTGATATGTTTCGCGTATTAAAGAATCAATATCGATCAAATGGCTCCTCCCAATTTTGGCAGGGGCTTTTTATTATTTCATCTGATTCATTCAAAATAATCCTTAAAACGTTTGAAAATCGGCGGAAAACAAAAGCCGGATTCCTTCGCGTTTTAGGGAAGTTTGCTTTGAAATTCATTTTCTTTCATGATGTTTTACAAAAAAACGGATTGGGTCGATGTTCAAATAAAATGAATCAAAATACGGATTGACATGAAAGAAAAATCGCTATATAGTTACTCTTGTTAATTATTAGCATAGGTAACTAATTGGCAAAAGGAGAGACATGGAGATGCAAGGTTTTTTTACCGATATATCCGTTTATACCGGCCATTGATTAATAAATTAAACGACCTATTAGGCGAATTTGATCTGACGTATTCCTTATGGCAAGTGATTTTTTATGTGAAAAATTTCGGGCCTTGCACCCTGGTGGAAATTTCGAAATATTATCAAGTCGAAAAGCCGAATATTACAAGAACCGTCCGGCGTCTGGAAGAAAAAGGCTTGTTGAAGCAGATTCCCGGAAAAGACAGGCGTGAAAAAATCATTCAGCTGACGGAAAAAGGGGAAGACATTTATCGGAATTGCCGAGAAAAAATTACAGCATTAGAGTTTCAAGTAATGGAAGGAATTCCGGAAGAAGATCAACGAACGATTTTTGAAATGCTTCCAAAACTTCGGGAAAAATTGACAAAGCAGAAGGGGGAATAACATGAAGCAGCAAAAGTTATGGACAAAAGACTTTGTGATTGTTTCGGTTGTTAATTTTTTTCTTTATTTCACATTTTATTTGTTAGTGGAAACGATCACGGTTTATGCGACAGAACAATTTCATGCTGCGCCAAGCGAAGCGGGTTTAGCCTCAGGTATTTTTGTGCTGGGGGCATTGATTTCCCGGCTTTTTTCAGGAAGGTCAATTGAACGTGTGGGCAGGAAAAAATTGCTCTACATTGGATTTATCTTTCTATTCTTTACGACGCTTTTCTATTTTTTTGTGCATAGTTTATGGTTTCTTTTCATAAATCGATTCCTCCATGGCGCTGCATTCGGCATCGCGACAACGGCGACAGGAACGATTGTTGCGAACATTATCCCGGATGAGAGGCGCGGGGAAGGAACGGGCTATTATGCCTTAAGCACAACACTGGCGGCCGCTTTCGGCCCTTTCTTAGGAATGTTTGTTCACCACCATGCTGGCTTTGCCGTCAATTTTGTTTTATGCGCACTTTTATTATCTGTCAGTTTTTTGGCATCCATTTTCCTGTACGTCCCAAAAGCCGAACTTTCGGCAGAAGAATTAAAACAAATGAAAGAATTTACATTCGGTTCCTTCTTTGAACAAAATGCATTGCCAATTTCCGCCATTAGCGCAGTCATCGGTCTCGCTTATTCCAGCATTCTTTCATTTTTAAATTCTTATGCAATGGAAAGGCATTTCGTTGATGCGGCCAGCTTTTTCTTTGTCGTTTATGCTTTCACTGTTTTGGCCTCGCGTCCGTTTACGGGCAGATGGTTTGATGAAAAAGGCGAGAATTTTGTCATGTATCCAGCTTTTATTTTGTTTGCCGTAGGATTGGTTATATTAAGCCTCGTTCATCAAGGCTACCTCCTGCTAATTGCCGGGATTTTTGTCGGACTTGGCTACGGTACCTATATGTCAAGCGCTCAAGCAATTGCCATAAAGGTGTCACCCAGTCATCGTATGGGGCTTGCCACTTCGACTTTTTTTATTTTCGTCGATTTAGGAGTCGGCGTTGGCCCATTTCTATTAGGGTTTATCATTCCGTCCGCAGGCTACAACGGTCTGTATGAACTTATGGGCGCAGTTGTGTTTGCTTGCATCTTCCTGTATTATGCTTTGCATGGGAGAAAAACGATGCGGGCAAAAAAAGTGGTTCATGCAGAACAATAAATTGATACCCGCTCTACTTTTTTGCGAGAGAGCGGGGTTTTGCAATTTGTTATAATGATGAGGAAGGTTGAAAACGGGGAGGAAAAAGAATGGACAATGTTACTTCGTCTATTAAAAAATGGATCACTCAATCCGTTTGGAAAAATGCCGAAATTCTGAACGTTCGTCCTTTAAAAGGCGGCACTTCTTCCACCGTTTTACTTATTCGTCTCATTGTGGCGGGAAAGGAAAAAGAGGCCGTTCTGCGCATTTTCGATAATGAAGAATGGCGAAAGGAAGAGCCTGATCTGGCAATGCACGAAGCGGAAAGTTTACGGTTTGCCGCAAACGTTGCCATTCGCACTCCTGAATTGATTTCCGTTGATCCGGAGGGAGAAGAGTGCGGGTTTCCGGCCGTTGTCATGACAAAATTGCCGGGAGCGGTGATTTTAAAACCGAATGACATGACGGCCTGGATTGAGGGAATGGCCGAATCCTTGGCCTTCATCCACCAATATGATGGCGATTTTCCTTGGTCCTATCAAGCATATACGGACGTATCCTTATTGACTACCCCTTTATGGACAAAATATAGTGAATATTGGGAAGATAGTCTACATTATTTAAAAAAATCACACCCGGCAGCTAATATCAGTTTTATTCCATCCCGCAAACGTGTTATGGACTGGAGATCAGGTGAGCGGCATTGTCGATTGGGTGAATGCTTGCCGCGGGCCAAAAGGAGTCGATGTAGGCCATTGCCGCTTTAATTTAGCCATGCTGCATGGCGTGGAGTGCGCTGATCTTTTTTTAAAGAAATATCAAATGAAAGCTGTTGATTTTCAATATGACCCGTATTGGGATATTTTATCGCTCGTTGATATTTTGACAGGTCCTCCCAATGTTTATGAAGGATGGAAAGCTTTCGGAATCACTCATTTAACCGATCAAATGATGGTGGAGCGTCTTGACGAATATCTCTTCAGTTTGTGGAAAAAAATTCAAAATCTATCCTAAAATAATATTTTTTTATCATTTTATTAAAGCGTTTACAATCCAACATTTATTCTTGATATAATAGGGAAAAAGGCAGTGGGAGGAAAAATATGAAAAAATTAATCAATGATCCAAATCAAGTTGTTCGGGAAATGTTGGCTGGAATGATATCCGCACATCCGAATCGGATCAAGCAATTGCCGAATACGACGGTATTAGTGCGAAAAGATGCACCTGTCCAAGGAAAAGTCGGATTGGTGAGCGGCGGAGGGAGCGGCCACGAGCCTGCTCATGCGGGATATGTCGGGAAAGGAATGCTGGATGCAGCGGTATGCGGAGAAGTGTTTACCTCGCCGACGCCAGATCAAGTGTACGAAGCGATCAAAGCGGTTGACAGCGGAAATGGGGTTTTGCTCATTATTAAAAACTATACAGGGGATGTCATGAACTTCGAGATGGCTGCTGAACTGGCGGAAGCGGATGGCATCAAAGTGGCCAAAGTCGTTGTGAATGATGATGTTGCAGTTGAAGATAGCACTTATACGACAGGAAGAAGAGGAATCGCCGGAACGGTCTTTGTCCATAAAATTGCAGGTGCTCTAGCTGAACAAGGAGCCACTTTGGAGGAAGTGGAGGCTGTTGCCAGAAAAGTGATCCAAAATGTCAAATCGATGGGCATGGCGTTATCCCCATGCATTGTTCCTGCAGCCGGGAAACCTGGTTTTACCCTTCATGACGACGAAATCGAAATCGGCATTGGCATCCACGGTGAACCGGGAATTGAAAAAACGGTCATCAAATCAGCTGATGAAACGGTGAAAATGCTGTTGGAAAAAATTTTATTCGACCTGCGCTTAAAAGAAAACGATCGAGTGGCTGTCATGGTGAATGGCATGGGCGCAACGCCCTTAATGGAATTGTACATCGCCAATCGAAAAATATCCGAGCTTTTAGTCGAAAAAAAGATACAAGTCCACGAAACGTTCGTAGGTGAATTTATGACGTCGCTGGAAATGGCCGGGTTTTCAATCTCATTGTTGAAACTAGACGATGAATTAATGCAACTTTTAGACGCCCAAGCTGATACGCTCGCATGGAAGCAGCTGAAATAAAAAGCAGCTGTTCTATTGGCCGATGAAATCAGAACATAGAGGAGAGATGAATCGTGGCATTCGGAATGGATCAAATGAAAAAGTGGCTGCTGCTTTTTTCAGAAAAGGTGAAAGAGCAAAAAGAGTATTTAACAGAACTCGACAGGGCCATCGGGGATGGCGATCATGGAATTAATATGGATAGGGGATGCCAGGCGGTTATTCAAAAAATTTCTGCTGCCAATTATGCAGATCTCGGGGAGTTGCTCAAAGACGTCGGCATGACGTTTGTGGCAACGGTTGGAGGAGCCTCCGGACCATTGTACGGCACGGCATTTTTGAAAGCTTCCGCTGCATTAAAAGACAAAAAAGAAGCAGATCTGAAAGAATTGATTCAAGCGCTTTCAGAATCGTTGGAAGGGATCAAAGCAAGAGGAAAAGCAAAAGCAGGGGATAAAACGATGATTGATGTTTGGGAGCCTTTAATGGAATTTTTAAAAAAAGAAGAGTTTAAAGCAAATGATATAGTTAGTTTGGCAAAAAAATGCATGGAACATACTCAACAACTTGAGGCGAAAAAAGGCCGTGCCGCTTATTTAGGAAAGCGTTCGATCGGTCATATCGACCCGGGAGCAGCTTCTTCCTATTTGCTGTTTGCATCACTTGCAGAAATTATGGATGAAGGGGATTTGTTTTTATGAAATCTGTGGGAATTGTGCTTGTCTCTCACAGCCGAGAAATTGTTCTTGGTTTGCAAAAGCTGCTCCATCAGCTTCAACCGAACGTTCCTATTGCGATCGCAGGAGGAATGGACGATGGAAGTCTGGGGACGAATGCATTGGATATTCAAAAGGCGATTGAATCGGTTTATTCGGAGCAAGGAGTCGTTGTTTTCATTGATTTGGGAAGCGCAAGGATCAACGCGGAAATGGCAATAGAAATGCTTGAGAATCAGAATAACGTCGTCATCGCTGACGCACCGTTGGTGGAAGGAGCTTTTGTGGCGGCGGTGGAGGCCGGCTGTGGAAGAGGCCTGCATGAGGTGGTAGAGGCAAGTGAAAAAGCCAAAACGATGAAGAAATTGCAGACGTAATTTTAAAAGCCAACGATCATCCTGATGGAAGGGTTAAGTCGTTGGCTTATTTTTTGGGCAAACAAGGAAGGCTGTTTATGATCGTTTACGACACTTTTGAAGATTTTATTCGTCTAATCGGAAGAGAAAGTGAGGTGGCATCGAGAATGCGTGATGAAGATTTGGTCAAAAGGGCGCTTGAAGGCGATGATTCCGCCTTTCGTGAACTTCACGACCGCTACATCGGCCAAGTGTTCCGCTATGCCTATTTGCAGACGGGCGATTATCATCGGTCGGAAGAAATTGCACAAGATGTGATGTACAAAATGGCGGTAAATCTAGCAACATATAAAGGGAAATCAAGCTTTAAAACATGGTTGTTCACAATCGGCAGGCGTGTTGTGATCGATTATCATCGGAAATATCGAAAAGATCGTGCATTGACCTATTTGCAGCATGATCAGCTGAACAAAGTGCGGGACCGCTTCGATAATGAACAAGAATTTTTACAGCATTCATCGCAAGAGAAATTGCTATCTTGTCTGGAAAAATTGTCGCCTGATGATAAAACGGTTCTTTATTTGCGTTTTTTTGAAGGGATGTCTATCAAAGAAACTGCCAAAGTGATGTCGAAAACGGTCATGGCAGTGAAATCACTGCAAACAAGGGCAAAAAAGAAACTTTTGTCCCATTTACAAAGCGAGGTGAACGAAGAATATGAAAAAACGGAACGGACTGCCGGCCAGTGAAAAGCACGAAGAAGCATTAAAACAGCTTTTTCAGCATATTGATATAGAACCAACTGATGAATTAAAAGAAAAAAGTTTTCAAAAAGCATTAGCCGGAATGGAATTAGCTAGAAATATAAAGAGAAGAAAAAAAGCTGCCAGCAAACTTCAACTCGTTTTCTCATTTGCTGCAGCAGCAGCCGGCATCCTTTTGATGATGTATTCTTTTTTTCAAACAGACGGGCAGCCGGAAAGCTTTCAGCATTCAGAACAACAAAACAACTATATAATGTCTCTTCAAGAATCTCAGTACGAAGAAAAGAACGGTAAAGCAAAAAATCGCCCCGAAACGATCGAGTTGACTATTTCGTTGGAAGGGATGGAAGAAAAGGAGACGTATCATCTAGTTAACATGGATCCGCTTCCTTTTACCACTTATATTCCGGATCGTTGGCAGGCTGAATTTATAAAAGAAAAATATTTGGTCGGTGCAAGACTGGTCGCAGTGAATGAAAAGTATGGGAAAGTGGATGTCATGTTTTTTCCAAACGGAACCTCTTTCGCTGAGGCGGAAAAATACATTATCGATCAATTGCTTTCAAATCAGTCTTATGAAGATTTGTCAAAGGAAAAAGAGGAGGGAAGAAATGTGTCTGACTGGTCTTTGCGCTCTTTTGTCTATCAAAATGCACAGCAAACGAGAACGGGCGAGATATATTTAAGTGAATATAACGGGCAGTACTTTTATATACAAAGCGAGTTTGAAAATGAAGCGCTGGAAGGCTGGGGTTCAAGAACGAAAACCATTTTGGAGCAGTGGGAATGGAAGGATACTATGAAAAGATTAGGAGATGACAAGGATTAAAAAAGGAGCGGATCGAACCGGTTTCTTCCTGAATTCTTATAAAATGGCATCTGGCAAAGGGGTTGTCCGAAAAATGGTTTTTCAGCCTAATCATGAAAAAGTAAGACCAAAGAATGCTGTTAAATCAACATTCTTTGGTCTTTTATTTGGAAACATGTGACACTAAAAATAGGCTTTTCAGACAGCCCCTTAATCTTCAGGCAGTACTGTTTTCGCAATCGTTTGATCGAGCGCTTCAAAATCATCGTAATGTATCACGTCATAAAGTTCTTTGCGGGTTTGCATATTCTCTAGTTCACTTTTCTGCGTTCCAGTCGATTTAATTGTTTGGAAAAGGCGTTCATATGCCTTTGCGGCGGCACGAAGAGACGATACAGGATAAATCACCATCGAATAGCCGAGTTCCGAAAATTCTTCGGCCGTGTAGTAAGGAGTTTTTCCAAACTCCGTCATGTTTGCCAGAAGCGGAACCGAAATAGACCGGCTTACCTTTAAAAAGTCTTCTTTCGTTGCAAGAGCCTCTGGGAAAATGGCGTCAGCGCCTGCTTCAACATATCTTTTGGCTCGTTCAATGGCGCTTTCAATCCCTTCCACTGCATAAGCATCCGTTCTGGCAACAATGACAAGAGTTGGCGCTGCTTGCTTAATCGCCTTTATTTTCTGCATCATCTCTTCAACAGGGACGAGCTTTTTGCCGTTCAAATGTCCGCATTTTTTCGGAAGATCTTGATCTTCGATTTGAACAGCAGCTGCTCGCGCTTCTGCCATCTCTTTAGCCGTTCGTGCGGCATTTAAAACTCCGCCGAAGCCGGTATCAATGTCAACGAGAACTGGCAGATCCGCCGCTCGAACAATTTCCCGAGCCCGGCGGGCAACCTCTTCTGATGAGACAATTCCCAAGTCAGGAAGCCCCTGGCTCGCCGTAAAGGCAGCACCTGATAAATATAGGGCTTGAAATCCAGCTTTTCTCGCCATAAGTGCAGCCAATCCATCGTGCGCCCCTGGAATTTGTAATAGTTCTTTTGCGTTCATGAGTGTTCGAAAGCGATCGGACAGTTCTTCTTGTGTTGATTCTTGTTCGACGATCCAAACCATGGAAGCACCTTCTTTCAAAGTGATTTTACTTAGATAACAAACAAATCAACAAACTCATGAACAAACATGTTTTCCAAGACGTGTTGGTCAAGTGAAACGTTTAAAATTTGCTTGAGCTGTTTGCTGGAAAATTTTGTTGCCAAATTGTTTTCATATTTTTGGATAAGCTTGGGCAGCCCTTCTTTACGGCGGAATCGGTGGCCAATTGGATATTCCCGAACGACTTGACGGGTTTCTGTGCCGTCTTTGAAGCGGATTTGAACGGCGTTGGCAATCGATCGTTTGTCAGGGTCTAAATAATCTTTGCTAAACTGTTGATTTTCCACAACTGTCATTTTTTCTCGCAATGCATCAATTCTCGGATCTTGTGCGATTTCATCTTCGTAATGGTCGGCCGTTATATCTCCGTAAATAAGACCGATGGCTGTAATATATTGAATGCAATGATCGCGATCAGCCGGGTTGTGTAGAGGCCCCGTTTTGTCGATGATGCGAATGGCTGACTCGTGTGTAGTAATGATGACTTCTTTTATCTCCTCAAGGCGATTTTTTACTTCAGGGTGAAGTTCAATGGCGCATTCAGCAGCTGTTTGCGCGTGGAACTCTGCTGGATAAGATATTTTAAAAAGAATGTTTTCTATTACGTATGTTTCCAAGGGACGGGCGAGCTTCAGTTTTTGCCCCCGGAAAAGCACGTCTTCAAACCCCCAATTCGGAGCCGACAACGCAGAAGGGTAGCCCATTTCCCCTTTCATTGTCATCATGGCAAGACGGACTGCGCGGCTCGTTGCATCGCCAGCCGCCCATGACTTGCGTGAACCGGTGTTGGGAGCATGGCGGTATGTACGCAAACTGGAATTGTCGATCCAGGCATTGGAAAGGGCATTGATGACTTCTTCTTTTCCGCCGCCAAAAAGTTTTGTTACGACAGCAGTTGAAGCAATTTTTACAAACAGCACGTGGTCAAGTCCGACGCGGTTCAAACTGTTTTCAAGAGCAAGCACCCCTTGAATTTCATGGGCTTTTATGATTGCTTCAAGAACCGCTCTCATTTCAATCGGCTTTTTTCCTTGCGCCAAATTCGTTCGGCTTATATAATCCGCTGCGGCTAAAATCCCCCCCAAGTTATCAGATGGATGGCCCCATTCCGCTGCAAGCCAAGTGTCATTGTAATCGAGCCAGCGAATCATGCAGCCGATGTTAAATGCACCTTGCACAGGATCTAGGACAAATGAAGTGCCGGGGATGCGACATCCGTTTGGAACGACCGTCCCCGGAACGATCGGTCCCAAAAGTTTTGTGCATTCAGGGTAACGAAGGGCAAGAATGCCGCACCCGAGCGTATCCAAAAGCACGTAACGAGCCGTTTCAAACGCTTCTTGGCTAACAATTTCTTGATTGAGAACATAATCGGCAATTTCCTCCAGCAGTAGGTCGGTTTGTCGTTTTTCATTATTTTTTACTAAAAGTTCACCCATGATCTACTAACCTCCTAGAGCTATTTTTGTTATTTTTTGTTCACTTTTAAAGAGCGTTCGCCTACATATTTCACGCGCGGACGGTACAGTCGGTTGTTGCAATGCTGTTCAATCACATGGGCGCAAAGACCGGCTGTTCGTGCACAGAAGAATATCGGAGTGTAAAGTTCAATCGGGATGCCGAGCATGTAATAGACCGGAGCGGCATAGTAGTCGAGATTAGGATATAATCCTTTTTCATCTTTCATGATCTTTTCGCCTGCTTCACACATTTCGAGCAAACGCATATCGCCATGCTCTTGACAGAGTTCCTGAAGCGCTTTTTTCATGAGCAATGCCCTAGGATCCATTTTCCTCATATACACACGATGGCCAAACCCCATAATTCGTTCTTTTTTCGCCAATTTTTTGTAGATAACGTTTTCAAAATTTTCTTTTGTTCCTGCCTCTTTTAAGAGATGCATCACCGCTTCATTCGCCCCGCCGTGAAGATGTCCTTTCAAGGATGAAACAGCACCGGCAAGAGCGCCATACAAGTCTGCATGGGTAGAGGATATGACGCGGGCAGTAAATGTAGAGTTTGGCATTTCATGTTCAATATAAGCGATGAGTGATCTGTCGAATATTTTTGTTTCAAGTTCAGTCGGAATTTTCCCTGTAATCATATATAAAAAATTGGCACTATAGGAGAGATTTTCATCTGGAGGAATGACATCTTGCTGATTAAGCAAATGATAACTGCTGGCCATCATTGTCGGCATCTGTCCGAGAAGATTGATTGATCTCAATTTGTTGGCTTGTTCAGATCGGTCATCAATGAGCGGGTCAAATCCTGCTAAAATGGAGATGCCAGTTCTCAGGGCGTCCATTGGATGGGTAGTGTTTGGCAGTTTGGATAATATGTCAAAAAGCACGGTTGGAAGGGTTCTTTTCGATTGAAGCTCCCTCTCAAATTGGACGCTTTCTTGGTCTGACGGCAGCTTGCCTTCAAGAAGCAAAAAAGCAACTTCAACATATGTTTTTGTTTCGGCAAGCTCAATTAAATCGTAGCCGCGTATGACAATTTCTTCATTTTCCACATCGAGAAACGAAATTGCCGTCTCAGCGGCCACTACATTTTCCAAACCAGGTCGAAACTCCATCTGATATTCCTCCCTTAATCAATTTTTTTGACTCAAAAGGAATGCTTTGTGGCCATAGGTGCAAGACGGGAGAATGGGTATTTGCGGATGGTCCCTTCCGTTTTCATAATGTGAAAAAGGGGAGACGGGGAATATTGTCATTAGGTTTTCTTTGTGTCCATTTGCCTTTTTTCAAACGATCGGTATCGCAAAGCTGTAAATGGCATCTTTTTTAGGACAATTCCGCATGGAGGAATTGGCTTTGCCTTCTCTTGCAATTGTTATATACGCAGACGGTTGCGTTGGTGAAGGCTTAAAGCGAAATCATCATAAATGATTCATCCACATTCTCCCAACTTGAAAACAGCCCCGACAACGAAAGTACCTTCTCATATTCAAAACGAAAAGACTTGAGGTTTTGGTAAAACCAAATTCTTACTTATGTTATCAATATAGCACAATTTTGGAAAAAAAGAAAATGTTCTGAATTTTTATTTTTAATGAAAGCATCGCCGGTTTTGCAACTTATCTGCAAATATCGCTTTATCTATCAATTCAAAACTTTTAAATAAACTGGAAAAATAGTACGATATAAATAAAAACAGGTGCTTGCATTATTGGATTTCATAAAAGGATGAGCAAAATGACAGAGAAAAAAATCGGCATTATTGATTTAGGATCAAACTCGATTCGTCTCGTTGTTTTTCATATTGAACCAAACGGGCAGTATAAAGAGCTTTACAATTTGAAAGTAAATGCCCGTTTAGCGACGTACATTGACGATGAAGGAAATTTATCCAAAGAAGGTATAGAGATCGTCGTCTCTTCATTAAAAAAATTTGTTCCAATCGTTCAATTTCATCAAGTGGCTGAAACGAAAGGGATCGCAACAGCAGCAATCAGATCCGCTAAAAACCGAAAAGTGGTCTTAGAAGCCATAAAAAAAGAAACGAATTTCGATTTTCGCATCCTTTCCGGCCAAGAAGAAGCCTATTACGGTTATCTGGCTGTCATTCATTCCGTTTATTTAACGGAAGGCATAACCATTGATATTGGCGGAGGAAGCACGGAGGTGACGTATTTTAAAAATCGGGAGCTCGTCCATTCTCACAGTTTTCCATTTGGAGCGCTGACATTAAAGAAAATGTTTATTGCCAATAGCGAACCTAAGTCTTCGGAAATGAAAGAGCTGACAGCATTTTTGCGACATGAATTTTCTTCGCAAAAATGGCTCATAAACAAAAATGTTCCGGTGATCGGGATCGGCGGCAGCGCCAGAAATTTAATGCGTCTCCACCAAAATAAGACCAATTACCCGTTATTCGGCATTCATCAATATGAAATCGAACCGAATGACATAAAAAAAATGAATCAATGGCTGATGGGAATGACTGTCACAGAGCGTCAAAAATTGGATGGGCTGTCGAAGGACCGCGCGGATATCATCATTCCTGCAATTGAAGCAATCTATGCGTTGACGGAAATCGCATCAGCCCCATTTTTTACAATAAGCAGCAAAGGCTTAAGGGAAGGGGTCTTTTTTGAGGAGGTGTTTTCCAACTTAAACGCCCGCTCTTTTTCTCATGTGGCGGACGAAACATTTTCCAAGCTTGCCAGTGATTATAAGATCAACTTGAAGCATACATCATTTCTCCTCCGTCTGGCTTACGTATTTGTCAGCGAATGTGAAGCAAAGCAATTCGCTGCCTTCACCCAAGAGGAGAAAGAAATTTTGTTTAAAAGCACAAAGCTGGTTCAATTCGGAGAATTTATCGATCAACAGTCAAGCAGCCAGCATACATTTTATATTTTGACCAATCGATCGCTTGACGGAATCAGCCACAAAATGCGGTTGAAGCTTGCGTGCGTCGCCTCCTTCAAATCCAAAAAAGCTTTGATGAAGTATGTCTCTTCTTACCAGTCATTATTAACGGAAGAAGACATTGTATCGTTGGAGCGTTTAGGCGCGATTTTAAAATTTCTTCATTCCCTCAATACGACACACCGTTGCATCATTTCCGAACTGAAGGTGAATAAAAATAAAGATGGCATAATGGAAATTTCTTTGGCATGCAACAGTGATTATACTTTTGAAGAGCAAGAAGCAAATAAGCAAAAAAAGCATTTAGAACGTGCTTTTAATTGCCAAGTCGAATTATCATTTACTCTCGTCTAATGGACATACGAAAGATTTAAAAGGTGGGCGAAATTATGCAAGATAAGAAAGAACAATTGACTCCTGATATAAGCCGTCCAGAATTTTATAATAACCGGGAACTAAGCTGGCTCGCTTTTAATGAGCGTGTCATGCAAGAGGCCATTGATCTTGAAAATCCTCTCCTTGAACGAATGAAGTTTTTAGCCATATTCAGTTCGAACTTAGATGAGTTTTTTATGGTTCGGGTTGCCGGTTTAAAAGATCAAGAAAAAGCTGGTTTTAATTTGCCGGAAAATAAAGCCGGCATGACTCCAAAGCAGCAGCTCAACGCCATTTCGGTAAAGTGCCACAAATTGGTCGACCGTCAATATGCCATATTCAATCAGTATGTTCAAGGAGAGTTAAAAGAGGAAGGGATTGAATTTCTTAAACTTCACCAATTAAACGGTGAACAATTACGTTTTTTGGAAAAGAAATTTGATGAGCAAATTTTCCCCGTTCTGACGCCTCTTGCGATCGATGCATACAGGCCTTTTCCGATGCTTTTGAATAAATCGTTGAACTTGGCCGTTTTGCTTCAATATAAGAAAAAAGAGCGGAAAAAACCTCTTTTTGCGATTGTTCAAGTCCCTGCTGTTTTGCGTCGCTTCATTGAAGTGCCGAATCAAGGTGGGAAGAGGCAGTTTATATTACTTGAAGATTTGATCAGCCGTTTTATTTACAAACTGTTTCTCGGTTACAAAATTATTTCTGTCTCACCTTTTCGGATTACGAGAAATGCAGATCTGACCATCGATGAAGAAGGAGCGCGGGATTTGCTGCAAGTGATTGAGAAAGAACTGAAAAAACGGAAGTGGGGAGCGGCGGTCAGGCTGGAAATTCAAAAAGGAACAATCGATGAACGGGTTTTAAACTACTTAATGGATGTGCTGGAAATTCAAAAAATGGATGTTTATGAAGTGGATGGACCGATTGATTTAACGTTTTTATTTCCATTTTACTCATTTATGCAAACCGATTTTGAACACCTTGTTCATGATTCGTTCATTCCGCCACCTCCGTTGGACATGCCTAACGGAAATTTGTTCGAAGCCATTTTAAAACGGGACTTTTTATTACACCATCCATATGAATCGTTTCAGCCTGTTGTTGAGTTTATTGAAAATGCGGCAGACGACCCCCAAGTGTTGGCAATAAAGCAGACGCTGTATCGTGTAAGCGGAAATTCGCCGATTGTTCAAGCGTTGGCGAAAGCGGCCGAAAACGGAAAGCAAGTGACGGTTTTAGTGGAATTAAAGGCAAGATTTGATGAAGAAAACAATATCCAATGGGCGAAAATGCTTGAACAGCACGGCGTCCACGTCATTTACGGCTTCCATCATTTAAAAACGCACAGCAAAATTACCCTTGTCGTCCGCCAAGAAGAAGGAACAGGCAAAATTCAACGATTCGTTCATTTGAGCACGGGAAATTACAATGATGTCACGGCAAAGCTGTATACGGATATTGGCTTTTTCACAAGCAAAGATACATTCGGCATCGATGCAACCAATTTTTTTAATTATTTAAGCGGCTATGCGGAAAAACCGGATTGGAACCATTTTTCTGTGTCACCATATGATATGCGCGAGACCTTTATCAAACTCATCAATCAAGAAATCGAGTGGCACCACCAAAGCGGCAAAGGGCGGATCATTGCCAAAATGAATTCATTAACAGATAAATCCATCATCATGAAGCTTTATGAGGCTTCACAGGCAGGAGTAAAAATTGACTTGATCGTAAGGGGAATATGCTGTTTGCGTCCGCAAATAAAAGGTGTAAGCGAAAATATTCAAGTGCGGAGCATCGTCGGCCGCTTTTTGGAACATAGCCGTATTTTTTACTTTCATCATTTTGGAGAGGAAAAAATATTCTTATCCTCCGCTGACTGGATGACAAGAAACATGATTAAACGAGTCGAGATTCTTTTTCCGATTTACGACGTTCATTTAAAAGAGCGCTTGAAAAACATTTTGGACATACAACTAAAGGACAACGTCAAAGTGCGGTTTCAAGACGCAAACGGCGAATATCATTATGTTGAACAAAGGGAAAATGAACCTTTGATTAACTCGCAAAAAATGTTGTATGAAGAAGTGATTCGCTATCATGACGCTGACTGAACTGACAAGGGGAAGCTGATCAATAGCACCAAAAGTTCTACGATTTTCAGCGTGGTAGATTGTGCAATCAAGGGGAGTTGGCCATCTGTTAACGGGTCAGCGAACCTATACAAAAATCATTATGCTTTACGGAGAAAATTTCTCTCCTCTCCAAACAAATTTCTTTCCTATTTGAAATGTTCAGTAATATAATGAATCTGAAGTAATTTTCTACTATTCTGAAAAAGGGGATGAAAACGTGAAATACCGCAAGTTGGGAAGAACGGGGCTGAAAGTTAGCGAAATCAGTTTGGGCAGCTGGCTTACATACGGGAACTCGATTGAAAAAGAGGCGGCAATAAAAACGATTGATAAAGCGTATGAACTGGGCATCAACTCCTTTGACACAGCGAACGTTTATGCTATTGGCGAAGCGGAAAAAATTGTCGGAGAAGCATTGCGCAGGTATCCAAGGGAATCTTATGTGCTGGCAACGAAAGTATTTTGGCCGATGGGCGATGGCCCAAACGATCGGGGACTGTCGAGAAAACATGTGTTTGAGCAACTGCACGCGAGTTTAAAACGCCTTCAATTAGATTATGTTGATATTTATTATTGTCATCGGTTTGATCCAGAAACACCTGTTGATGAGACTTTGCGCACCATCGACGACCTTGTGCGCCAAGGAAAAGTACTGTACGTAGGTGTCAGTGAATGGACGGCGCAGCAAATTCAAGAAGCGCTTGGTGCGGCAGATAAATATTTGCTCGATCGCATTGTCGTGAACCAGCCGCAATACAACATGCTGAACCGTTATATTGAAAAAGAGATAATACCTGTGTGCGAACAAAACGGCATCAGTCAAATTGTATTCTCCCCGTTAGCCCAAGGCGTTTTAACAGGCAAATATAAACGCGGAGAAAAAATACCTGAAGGAAGCCGGGCAAGCGATCCTAAAGCAAATAATTCTATTAAAAAATTGTTAACAGATGAAAATTTAATGAAAGTAGAGCAATTGGAAAAAGTAGCAAATGAGCTTGGAATAAAACTGTCCCAATTGGCTCTTGCATGGGTATTGCGCCAGCCGAATGTCGCTAGCGCCTTAATCGGATCAACCAAACCGGAACAAGTCGAGGAAAACGTCAAAGCAATAGAGGTGGAATTAACCGAAGAAGTGCTTGAAAAAATAGAACAAATTCTAGGATAAACGAAAGGAAATTTTTCCTTCTGAGTTTGGTTGGTGATTGTTTCAATAAATCGATAGGAACGATCCCAAAAGTGATATGCTCCCCTTAAGGTAGAAAGATACCAAAAGGGGAGTTTTTCTATGTATAAAAAAATTCGAAAGAGTTCGAGCTTGAATTTTTGCATTCTTATGAAAACAGAGATTAAAAAAGCTTGGTATGGTTTGGTATCAAAATATACTGTAACTCGGTTTAAGAGCTAAAGCGCCTAAGAAGTTATTATTATTACCAATGACTGCTTGACACAGTCAAAGCTATTAAACTGGCTTGTGAGAATGCCCTTTTTGGCCTCCAAAAACAACGCAATTTCAGCAAACTTTTTGTGGCAAAGCATTGAAAGCGGTTTAAAATATAACTAACTAACCAGTTAGTTATAAAAAGGAGGATTAGGATGGCGAGAAAAATAGGGGAAGAGAGCAAGAGAAAATTGTTTCAGGCGGCAGAAGAATTGTTTGCAGCGAAGGGAGTACACCGAACGAAAATCAGTGAAATTGTTGCCAAAGCAGGTCTTACACAAGCAGCTTTCTACCTTTATTTCAAGAGCAAAGAAGATATCTTCCAACAAATGCTCCATGAATTTGAACAGCAGTTAGTCGTATTCAGCAATGCAGGAAAAAAAGCTGCCGACTATTACCCGAAAGAGGTAAAAGGTTATGTCAGCGCGACAATTGCTGATTTATTCCGTTTTCTTTGCCAAAATCCCAACTTAACAAAAATCGCGCTCCGATACAACGAAGACGATCATATTCGCAAAAAAATCGTCGAGCACATTGCAAGCAACATGGCAAATAATCAAAAATTGGGAATTGTGAAAAAAGAAGTGGATGCAAAGTTCGCGGCGGAAGCATTGTTAGCAGTCATCGAACGTCTGGTTGAACGATATTTGCAGTCGGGGGAAAAAGACGAAAAAGAACTTGGTGAGCAAGTGGCGCTTATATTTTTGGAAGGCATTTTGACTTCAAGAGGGAGTGAATGAGATGATCCTGGAATGGCTTGATGCACGGATCGATATTGTGACCGTTTTATGGCTTTTTCCGATTTTATTTATGTTTCATGATTTTGAAGAAATTCTCACAGTAGAAAAATGGGCAAAACAGAACAAAGCTCATGTATTCGCTTTTTTGCCGAAATCTTTTCATAAATATTTCGCCTCAAGTTTCGAATTGACAACCCTTCAATTTGTCAAAGACGTTTTTTGGATTTATGTCATCATTACCATTGCAGCCGTTTTGGCTGTCTTGTTTTCCTTTTACTATCTATTGTTAATGCTTTTGTTTATTTTTTTTATCCATGTATTTACACATTTAGCCCAAGCAATCTATTTAAAAAATATACTCCGGGCGTGGCGACTTCCGTTATCTTGGTGCTGCCCTATTCCGTTTATGCTTACTACCGGCTGCTGCAAGCCGGTTTGATCAGCGCCGGAGACATTTTTTGGTGCAGTATTTTCATCTCAATTTTATCGCCTGCTTTTTTTCTTTTTTTAGTAAATGGAAGAAACAGAGCTATGAAGAGATTTTGATGAGGTAAAGAGGAGGATGCCGTGAACAGCGGGGAATGACGTGAAAATTGAGAAGAGCATTCTCCGTTCTTTGTTGGAAATTGCTATCCAATAGAACCTCTTTCCTAAAAAGCCCTTATCTCCTTAAACTCCTTTGGAACGCTGGCTAAGAGCTTTTTTCCAATTACGCATCTATTGCCTAAAGAAGCCGGCTCTTTTTCTATTCAACCGTTTAATATTCAGTTCTGGCTTGATATTTCCTTAGTTCATCAAAGCCAAAAGAAGCCGCAAATTCTTTTCGTTTGTTTCCTTTCATTTTCCCATTATTGCTTACATGAATTCTTAAACTATTCCTGTAAAAATAAGGGAATTTAAGAAATAGGCTTCAATCAAAAGACATTCAAAGATAAAATGATATATTAGTACTGTATACAGAAATTTCAGTCATCAATATTGAAAGGGGGAGAAATTGTTTGCTAAATCTTATGCCTTTAATGTTGGAAAGAGTAGGAATTTTGGTCATATTAGCTTTTTTGCTATCAAGAATGAAGGCGTTTCGGCGAATGATTCATCATGAGCATGGATTAAGCGAAAAGTTAATACTTATTGCCGTTTTTGGCATGTTCGGGATCATCAGCAATTATACTGGGGTTGAAATTGAACAGGGCAGCATCAGCTCACAAACGTGGCAAATGGAAGTGGGTGGAGATGCCGCTATTGCCAATACAAGAATTATGGGTGTGGTAATCGGCGGACTTCTTGGCGGTCCATTGGTTGGAATTGGCGCTGGTTTCGTAGCAGGGCTTCATCGGTTTACATTAGGCGGATTTACGGCATATGCTTGTGGAACATCAACCATTTTGGCTGGATTTGTGACGGGTTTTCTTTGGAAACGCTTTAAAATAAAAGACCATTTCACCTCTTGGAAAGCTGTTTTGATCGGAATTTTTATGGAATGCACGCAAATGGGACTGATCCTTCTCATGGCCCGTCCGTTTGAATCCGCCGTAAAGCTGGTGGAGTTGATCGCTTTGCCGATGATTACCATCAACGGTTTTGGGACTCTTATTTTTATTTTAATCATTCATTCGATATTAGTTGAGGAAGAACGGACGAAAGCCCTACAAACCCATAAATCTTTTTACATTGCCCAGCAGACTTTGCCGTTTTTCCGCAAAGGCTTAAACGAACATTCGTGTAAAAAAGCAGCGGAAATTATTTTGAAATGGACGAAAGCAGATGCCATTTCCATTACGAATTGCGAAGGTGTCCTCGCTCATATCGGCATCGGTTCTGATCATCATACGCCTGGGCAAACTTTGGCAACTAAGCTGACGAAAAAGGTGTTAGAGCAAGGAAAAATTATGAAAGCAAAAACAAAAGAAGAAATCCAATGCTCAAACCCTGATTGTCCGCTGCAGTCCGCGATCGTGATGCCGCTTCAAGTGCACAACCAAACAGTCGGAACATTAAAACTTTATTTTTTGGATCCGAGACAGATGGATAAAGTAGAGCAAGAGCTGGCGGAAGGGCTGAGCAAGCTGTTTTCTACCCAACTGGAGCTGGCGGAAGCGGAATTGCAGAGAAAGTTGCTGAAAGATGCAGAAATTAAAGCTTTGCAGGCGCAAATTAACCCGCATTTCTTGTTTAATTCTTTAAATACGATTTCCAGTTTGATCCGAACGGATGCGGATAAAGCGAGGAAACTGCTTTTGAAATTAAGCGTTTTCTTTCGCAGTAATTTGCAAGGTGCCAGACAGTTCGTCATTCCGCTGGAAAAAGAACTCGAACATGTGGAAGCATATTTATCAATTGAACAGGCAAGGTTTCCAAACAAATATCATGTAAGTTTTGAAATTGACCAGGAATTAAGGAAAGTGATGGTGCCGCCATTTACTCTTCAACCTCTCGTTGAAAACGCCATCAAACATGCATTTGCAAATAGGGAAAATGGAAGAGTGTCCATTCGAGCATATGCGGAAAATCAACAAATGGTCTTAATTACCGAAGATAATGGCAACGGCATTCCTGATCATTTAATGCGCCAACTGGGAAATCAGACCGTTCAATCGAATGATGGAACAGGAACAGCTCTATGGAATATCAAAAAACGAATAGAAGAAATATATGGTTCTGCCGGAACTTTTCATATTAGGAGCGATGAAAACGGAACAAAAGTAACAATTAAGTTTCCTTTAAAAGAAATGAAAGGGGGCATAGCCGTATGATCAAAGCTTTCATTGTGGAAGATGAACCTTTGGCTAGAGATGAACTCATCTACTTGCTGAAAAAGAGCAAACAGGTAGAAATTGTAGGAGAAGCGCAACAAATGGATGAGGCAATCGAAAAAATCTACCAAACTGAAATGGATGTGATCTTTCTTGATGTGCAGCTTTCATCTCACGAACAGGGAATAAGGCTTGCTGAAAAGCTGATGGAGATCGATCGTAGGCCGGAGATTGTTTTTGCCACGGCGTATGACGATTACGCTTTAAAAGCATTTGAACTGAATGCGATTGATTACATTTTGAAGCCGTTTGATGAAGAACGGGTTTTACAGACGGTTGAAAAAATTTCAAAACGTTTGGAAGCTCAACAGGGAAAAAAGCCGCAATTTCATTATAAACAAGAAGGAAAAATACCGATTACAATGGATGGCCGCATTTTTCTGATTAACTTAAAAGACATACTGTACATTGAATTTAACGATGGAAAAACGATTATCACCTGCCGAGACCAAAAATATGAACTGAAAGAATCACTTATCACATTGGAAAGAAAACTGCAGCAAACGCAAATCATGCGTGTTCACCGGGCTTATCTGGCGAACTTGAACGAAATCGTCGAAATTCAGCCCTGGTTCAACTCCACGTATCATTTAATTATGAAAGATGGCACGTCGATTCCTGTCAGCCGCACCTATACGAAAGAATTGAAAAAACGTCTCGGTTTCTAAATGTTTTAACAAAACAACACTGCAACTCGTTTGCGGAAAATGGCGTTTTATCTCCTTTTTCTTGCATTTTATTTAAAATTAAGCTCTAAATGATGTTTATCTAATACAATGAATCATAAAGAAAGTAGCAAAAAAAAAGGAGGGTGCAATAAAATGAATGCGATTACAATTGTCATCGCCTCAATGTGCATATTGGCGATTGCTTATCGTCTTTACGGGACATTTATGGCTGTCAAAGTATTAAAGCTGGATGATTCTAAACCAACGCCAGCTCATGAATTAAATGATGGGAAAGATTATGTGCCGACAAATAAATGGGTCAGTTTTGGACACCATTTTGCCGCCATTGCCGCGGCGGGACCCTTAGTCGGGCCGATCTTGGCAGCTCAATTCGGCTATTTGCCCAGTCTTTTATGGCTTTTGATCGGCGCGGTCATAGGGGGAGCCGTCCATGATGCTGTCGTGTTGTTTGCTTCCATGCGCAAAAAAGGGAAATCTTTATCGGATGTTGCGAAAGAGGAGCTCGGTCCTGTTGCCGGCTTTTGTACAGGACTTGCCATGCTGTTCATTATTACCATTACAATGGCGGGTCTTTCAATGGTTGTCCTTCATGCGTTGGAAAACAATCCATGGGGAACATTTGCCGTTGGAATCACGATTCCCATTGCAATGGGGGTGGGGATTTATTATAAAAAGACAGGCAACTTAAAGTTAGCTTCAACAATCGGCTTTATTTTGTTGATGATTGGTGTTTTCGTGGGGCCGTCCATTCAGGACACAGTGGTTGGAGATTGGCTGACGTTCGATTCGAAAACATTAGCCATTATTTTGCCGATCTATGCGTTTTTTGCCGCAGCTTTACCGGTTTGGCTGCTTTTAGCACCTCGTGATTATTTGAGCAGTTTTATGAAAATCGGTGTGTTCATAGCGTTGATCATCGGTGTTTTTATGATAAACCCGACAATTGAAATGCCAGCCCTGACGGAATTTGTTCACGGTGGTGGTCCGATTTTAGCCGGACCGGTTTGGCCGTTTATTTCGATTACCATCGCATGCGGAGCGATTTCCGGTTTCCACGCATTCGTTGGATCGGGGACAACGCCAAAAATGCTTAATCAATGGAGCGATATTAAAGTTGTCGGCTTTGGCGCTATGCTTGTGGAATGTTTAGTTGGCATCATGGCTTTAATCGCTGCAACAGCCCTTCATCCGGCTGATTACTTTGCAATCAATTCCGCTCCCGAGGTTTTCCGGACACTTGGGATGGAAGTGATCAATTTACCAGCTTTAAGCCAAGAAATTGGTTTGAATTTGGAAGGAAGGACCGGTGGGGCGGTCACACTTGCGGTAGGCATGACGTACATTTTCACTGCGATTCCATGGTTTGAGAATTTGGCTTCATATTTTTTTCAATTTGTTATCATGTTTGAGGCGGTATTTATTTTAACGGCGATTGATGCCGGAACACGTGTTGCCCGCTACTTAATTCAAGATTTCTTCGGAGAAGTGTATCAGCCGCTGAAAAAAGTTGATTCGGTGCCGGCTTCCATTTTTGCCAGTGCTTTGGCCTGCTTCATGTGGGGCTATTTGCTTTACTCAGGTGATATTGGATCAGTTTGGGCATTGTTTGGTGTATCGAACCAGCTGATGGCATCCATCGGGCTGATCGTCGGTGCGACGGTCATTTTAAAAATTGCCGATAAACGAAGATATATGCTGACTTGCTTAATTCCGCTTGCTTATTTATTTGTTACGGTGAACTATGCTGGTTATTGGATGACCGTCAATGTCTATCTGAACCCAGAAGCTGCCGGATACAATGTGTTAAACGGAATTTTGTCGATTATCATGCTTATTCTCGGCATTGTCATCATGGCAACAGCATTGAAAAAATGGATCAATATTTGGAAGAAACCGAGCTTGGAAATAGTGGCCGGATTGGCCTAGCAAAAAATGTATTCAGATTCAAACGAACGGTTGGGAGCGTCAAAACCAAAAATTGGTTGGCAGGCGCTCCTTTTTTCTTACGGCATTTTTCCGGTCACATGCGAAACAGATCTACTTTTGCTTACGGCCGTCCAAATAACAGATCAGGAAACAGCAACATCATCATTGCCAAGCAGTAAATTAAGACAAACAGTTTCGGAGCAGACCTGAATGAAAAAGCGCCGGAAGGGTCTATAAAAAGGTAATTATTTTATTCAACGCCAAATGTACAAATATACAAAAATTTTTCGGTCTTCACTGATGATTTTTGTGGATCCATCTATGTTCATCCAAAAATACTACTAGTATAATTTAGTTAGAAAATTCAAAAAGAAGAAATAATAAAATTTTTAAAAACATATTTATGTTAACGCTTACAAAACGGGGAGGAATGGCTTTGATCAAAACTTCCAGTGGAGAAGAGATTTTTGTCATTGACGGACATATTGCTTTATGGGATGGGAGCAAGGAGAACCAGTTGAATATTCACGGTGAAGAGTTTATTAGCTGTTTTTATGACTATCACAAAAATTTAAGTCCAAAAGAATATTTGTGGCCGAAAGATTCATTTGTCAAATATTCCCCTGAAAGACTTGTTCATGATGTGTTTGTGAAAGGGCATGTTTCGGCGAAGTTTTTAAACATTTAACTGATGGCGATCTTGAGGAATTAAGAAAAACTTTTGCGATAAAAGCATATTATGCTAGACAGGAAAAACTTTTGCGCTATCTTTTGGATCAAGGAGTGAAGGAAAAGGAGATGATTTCCTTAACTCTCCAACAATTGAAGCAGCTGTCTCTCCCGGTTGAAGGAAAGTTGTTAATGGAGCAATATTTGGAGAAGAAAAAAGAGTTGAACCATTCCAGTTCATTAGCTTTTACGACACCGGATGACAAGCAATTGAAGGAAGAACAGTTTTCCGATTACTTGCTTGGCGCCAGAAGAACGAGAATGAGCATGGAATTCAATGCCTGCTATTGCCAAGGTTTCCTAAAGGCCCGTTACCATTTGCCTGCTGCTCATGAAGTCAGTTAGGCAAAACAATAAAATCAACTGAAAAAGAAAGGTGATGGAACATGAGTAAAAAAGTTCTCATTATTACGGGGGATGCGGCTGAAGCGCTGGAAGTGTTTTATCCTTATTACCGTTGTCTTGAAGAAAATATTGACTGCACCATTGCTTCACCAGTAAAAAAGAAGCTGCAAACAGTTGTCCATGACTTTCTGCCGGAAATGGAGACTTTTACAGAAAAATGGGCTTATAAAATTGAATCACACGCATCCGTTGATGAGATTGATCCTGCCGATTATGACGGATTGATTATTCCGGGTGGACGTGCACCGGAGTACATTCGCATGAATCCAAAAGTTCAAGAAATCGCCGCTCATTTTTTAAAAGAAGAGAAGCCTCTCGGAGTCATTTGCCACGGGCAGTTAGTTTTAACAACGGTAAGAGAATTTATTAAAGGAAGAGAAATGACCGCTTATTCCGCTTGCCGGCCGGAAGTGGAAGCAGCAGGTGCGACTTATGTGGAAAAAATGCTTCATGTTGACGGCAATATTGTATCAGGACATGCTTGGCCGGATTTGCCCGGATTCATGCGCGAATTTTTTAAACTATTAAATGTGAAAGAAACAACCTCTGTTTAAGGCAAAACAATTTCTTCTGCCTTTACCGTTTATGAACGCACCGCCTGAGACAGTTTCAGGCGGTTGCTTTATTTTTGTTCAACTTTTGGACAGTCAATTGTTTGATAATCGTTTTCTCATCAATGGCGATTCCATTAAAAAGGACTTTTGTTCATCGAGAAACGCTGATCAAAGCGGCCGCCGCCAAGAGAATTCAAGTACTTTAAAGCGATATAAAAAATAACAATTCCCTCTGTTGTTTTCGGATGAATGCCTGTTAATTGTTCAATTTTATTTAAGCGGTAATGCAAAGTATTAATATGAATATTCATTTCCTCTGCCGTATCTTTAATCGACAAGTTGTTTGCCATATAAAACTGTAAAGTCTCGATTAAGATTTGATCGTTTTTCAACATGTGAACGGTTCTTTTCAAAAAGTCTTCCTGCACTTCTTTCGGCACTTCTTCCAAAATGATTTCCAGAATAAGATCTTCGTAGAAAACAATCGTTTTTAGCAGTTGCGCCACTTTTAATGCCTTATTGGCTTCTTGAAACGATTTTTGAATGACTTGCTGGCAAACGGTTTTTCCAATGCCGATGGCAAAAGAACGATGGTACTTGTTTTCAAAATAATGTTTCAATTCATGCAACTGTTGCTTCAAATAACGTTTGTTGAGCGGAGTTTCCATCTTTTTTAAAACGAAAAAACGTTCTTGTCCAAAACGGGCAATAAAATGATGTTCTTTGTCAAAAATTGTGTAAAACAAATCGATCATTTCTTTTTGAAAAAGGTGGACATCGTAATGATGGAACATTTCCAGTTCAGTGTGAAACAGCAAACAGATGTGCGGGTCGTAAACAGGGATTCCAAGCATCAGTCCGCGTTCCAAAAACTCTTTTTCAACGGAACTGGCGTTTATCCATTCATAGAGATACGATTCAATGCCTCTCGTTTCCCATTCGTTCCTTTCCGTGTAATACGCTTCCTGAATAATGAGTTCCGTCAATCTCCTGACAATTTCAGCAAAGGGCTCGACCTGTGCCGGTTCGCCGGTAATACCGATCACTCCGATTACTTCTTTCTGGAATTTTATCGGCATATTGATCCCCGCTTTGACACCTTTTAAAATACGCGCTTTTTCTTGATCAATATAAAGTTTTTGTTTTGTTTTTACGACGATCGCAGCCCCTTCATGAAAAGAACCGATCCTGTTTGGCTGCGTTGAAAAAATAATCACCCCGTTTGTATCAACCAAGATGAGATCTTCTTTAATTACTTGTTGAACTTCCGTAAAGATTTTCGCTGCCAGTTTAGGAGATAAATGCATATCAGTTCCCGCCTTTTTGGAGGATTAAACAATAAAAAATAATTTTTAACCGCTTTAATTATATCATCGCACATAGATTGAAAAATCACAATTTTTTATAATATAAAAAATGGAAAAGCGAGGTTTTTCTGATGGAACAAAATGTGCGGAACTTGTTGATAAATATCGTTGGGGAAGAAAATTTTCAAGATTCGGAAATTGAAAGATTGGTTTATTCATACGATGCGACACCTAATTTTCAATCAAGGCCGGATGCGGTGATTTCCCCAAGAAATACGCAAGAAGTTTCGAAAATTTTAACGTTGTGCCATGAATATAAAATACCGGTCGTCCCGAGAGGATCAGGGACGAATCTAAGTGCCGGCGCTTGCCCGGTTGAAGGCGGGGTTGTCCTTCTCTTTAAACATATGAACAAAATTTTGGAAATTGATGAAGAAAATTTAACGGTTACTTGCCAGCCGGGCGTCATTACGCTTGATTTAATCAAAGCAGTGGAACAAAAAGGCTTGTTTTATCCGCCCGATCCGAGTTCGCTGAAAATTTCAACGATAGGCGGGAACTTAAACGAAAATTCCGGCGGTTTAAGGGGGTTGAAATATGGAGTCACCCGTGATTATGTTTTGGGGCTGGAGGTTGTGCTTCCGAACGGCGAAATCTTGAGAACGGGAGGAAAACTTGCCAAAGACGTAGCCGGCTATGATTTAACGCGGTTATTCGTCGGTTCTGAAGGCACGTTAGGGGTGATCACAGAAGCAACTTTGAAATTATTGCCTTTGCCGGAAGCGAAAAAAACTATGCTTGCTTTATATCAAGATTTAGAAGCAGCGGCGCGTTCCGTTTCAAAAATTATCGCCAGCAAAATCATCCCGGCGACTTTGGAGTTTTTGGATCAACCAACGTTGAAAGTGGTGGAAGAATATGCGCAAATCGGTCTTCCGACAGATGTAAAAGCGGTTTTATTAATCGAACAGGATGGAACAGCGGAAAACGTTGATCAAGATATCGAGTTAATGGCGAAAATATGCAAAAGCGAACAAGCCGTTTCTGTAAAAATCGCTCAATCTGAGGAAGAAGCAAACGCATTGCGGACAGCAAGACGCGCCGCATTGTCCGCTTTGGCGAGATTAGCTCCGACAACCATTTTAGAGGATGCGACAGTGCCGAGATCCGAAATTGCCAAAATGGTAAAGGCCATTAACGAAATTGCTGAAAAATATCAAGTAACAATATGTACGTTTGGTCATGCTGGAGACGGAAACTTGCATCCGACCTGTACGACTGATATCCGGAACAGAGAAGAAATGGAGCGAGTGGAAAAAGCGTTTGCGGAAATTTTTGCAAAAGCGATTGAACTCGGCGGCACGATTACAGGAGAACATGGCGTGGGGGCGATGAAAGCGCCGTATTTGGAATGGAAGTTGGGGGAAGCAGGCATCAAAGTCATGAAATCGATCAAAAACGCTATCGATCCGAACAATATTATGAATCCGGGAAAATTATTTGCCAAAGATACGAAAAAACGGGTGGTGATCGCCAAATGAAGACGGAAACCGAAAAACAAAAAATACAACAAGTCTTCAAGGAACGAATGGATGAAGATGAGCTGTTGAATTGCATGAGGTGCGGATTTTGTCTTCCGTCTTGCCCTACGTATATCGTCTCAGGACAGAAGGAAAGCCAATCGCCAAGAGGTAGAATCGCATTAATGAAGGCGGTTTATGATGGCAAGATTGAACCTGATGAAGAATTTGAACAATCATTGAATTTATGCCTCGGATGCCGAGCATGTGAACCTGTTTGTCCGTCAGGTGTCAAATACGGATACCTGCTGGAAGAAGCGAGAGACATTCTTCATCAACATAAAAACTATTCCTTTCCGGTACAAGCCCTGCGTCGGACGGTTTTCAAACACCTTTTTACAAAAAAAAGCCATCTCATCAATGTTACAAGCCTTGTTGGATTTTATCAAAAATCCGGTCTGCAAAACGCAGCCCGGAAAATCGGTTTTCTAAATTTATTCCCAAGACATTTGCAAGACATGGAAAAAATATTGCCAAACATGCCGAAAAAGAAAGCGATGTCAAAACATCAAGAGCATTTTCCTTCTTATGGAAAGAAAAAAGCAACCGCCGCTTTTTTTTCCGGTTGTTTAATGGATACAATGTTTCTGGAAACAAATCAAGCGACAATTCAATTGCTGCAGAAAGCGGGTTGTGACATCTATATTCCGGAGAAACAAGTTTGCTGCGGTGCTTTACATGGCCACAGCGGTGAAAAGGAATTAGCAAAAGAACTGGCAAAACAAAATATTGAGGTATTTGAACAGCTGGATGTCGATTACATCGTTACAAATGCCGGCGGCTGCGGCGCTTTCTTAATGGAGTATGGACACATGTTTGATGATGATCCGGAATGGAGAGAAAGGGCGCAGGCATTTGCAGCTAAAATCAAAGATTTCAGCGCTGTTTTAGTTGAACTTGAATTTCATAAAGATCATGATTTCGAATTGCCTGAACAAATTGTCACCTATCAAGATTCTTGCCATTTGCGAAACGTGATGAAAACAGCAAACGCTCCAAGGGAATTAATTCGTTCCATCCAAGGGGTGGCATTTAAAGAAATGGAAAATGCGGAAAGCTGCTGCGGTTCTGCCGGCATTTACAATCTTGTTCAACCAGAAACATCCATGAAGATTTTAGATCAAAAAATGGATCATATGAAGAAAACGCAGGCAACAACCATTGTAACAGCAAATCCGGGCTGCTTAATGCAAATGCAGCTGGGGATTCAACGGGAAGGATTGAAAAACGTCAAAGCCGTTCATATTGCCGATCTATTGCTGGAAGCCATTCAATCGTGAAGTAGTTGACATTGTATTGGCATGGAACTTCATGAAAAAGGGACATAATTAATATACAGCCCCCTTTAGGTATACGGATAAAAATCTGTTTTACCTAAAGGGCGTTTTTCTATGTATAAAGAATATTCGAAAGAGTTCAAGCTTGAAGTTTTTTTTGCTTATGAAAACAGAGATTGCCCAATGAATGAGCTTTGCCTGAGATATGGAATGACTAAAAATTCATTCATACAATGGAGGAAGGATTTTCAGCAATATGGGTTAGAACGTTCTTGGAAAAGTTAATCGAAAGAACTCAAGAAAGCCTGCTATAAATTTGTCAGCACGAGAAGAAAAAGCGGTATGGAATATCGGGTAGATCCGTACTCCAACGGTGGATGATAATAGAGAAATAGAAGATACGTCAAAAGAAAGGACGAGTTCTATAACGAAAGGGAGAACTTCGTTGGAAGAAAGGCTTCAGATCGAAAATATTGTCTGGATCATGAAAAACAGGTGAAATTTATGAGGCTTCTTATCAACAAGTCTATCAGTGGGTTTGAAAAATAGGAATAATGGTCCGATTACAAGAACGATTAAACGGCTTTAGCCCTCTGGAATATAGAGCTAAAGCCGCTTAAGAAATTTTTTATTATTTCCACTGTCTACTTGACAGGGGCAGTATGCCTTTTTTATAAATAACGTTGAAATTTTTTTACATTTAATGGTATTTTTCTTTTAGGATAGCCCCTTGTTTCCATTACGCGTTACTTGATTAGCAAGTTCCAAATCTTTAACAGCGTCCTCGGCTGTAACCAATCCATCCCAATTTTCCTCCTCTATCTCTCGGCAAAAGTCGAGAAAACGATCCTGAACCATTGCTTCATACCATGCTTGTCGTTGTTCCAATTGGATGGTTCGTTGATAGGAAATTTTTGAATCGGAAGATAGCCGCTCGGGTGTGAACGGTTTATTGTTTAAGGAACGAAAGACGGAAGAGCGTACTATTTCAGCTGCTTTCTCAACAGGTTTTGCCGGTATGCTATCAAGAATTTGATCAATCCGTTCGCCCTGTTCTTTTGAGATTTTGCCCTCCAAAAATAATTTTTGAGGGATCCATCCTTCGAGTACGATTCTGCCTTCTGTACAGTGAATTTCCCATTTTGTTGATTCCGGCGCATCCGGATCCATTGTGAAACCGTGGTAATATTGAACGGGGATAAGTTGATAAAATCTTTTTGTTTCATTTTGATAAGCCGGCTGATGAAGGACACTTGCCCAAACTCGCTGCTTCTCCCCGTTTTCCTCCGTCAGGGCAAACCCGTCCGCATTGACGGCTTCGCCAAACCAATGGCGTCCCACTTCAAAAAAATGAACACCGTGTTCAATAAAAATTCCTCCGCTTTGTTGATCATTCCAAAACCAGTGTCCCCCTGCTACGCGATGAGCCGAATTGGCAAGGCTGGCATGGTGGACAAATCCGAGCAATCGGTGGCGAATCAACCATTCAACCGCTTCTGTCAGCGGGTTGTACCGCAATACGAGATTGACGGCGAACGCGCGTTTTTGTTTTTTTGCATACTTTCTGTTTTCCCTCAATTCTTTTGCATTCAGGGCGCCCGGCTTTTCTAGCAAGATGTGCTTTCCGTTCGCCAAAGCCCGTTTGCCAAGAGAGGAGTGAAGGTGGGGAGGTGTTGTTAAAATGACAATCTCGATTTCAGGATCTGCTATAAGCTCGGCGGCATCATGGTATTCTTTTGGGGTAATGGTGTTAAGTCTGTGTTGGTGATATGCCGAGAGAACACTTTTTCTTTTGCTTTCTGTCCTCCCCGCGACAGCCGTCAATTGGAATTGAGGCAGCCGGGCAAGTGCACCGCCCAAAAATGCTGCAAAGGCGCCCGCACCAGCGATTCCCACTCGGTACGTTTTCACCTTGACAGACATGTTGTTTCCCCCTTTTTTCATAGATGGTAACAACTCTATTATAAATCAATAATTTTGTCAGTTGTTTTTTAAAAATTTGGCTGAATTTCTTGTTATTCATATTGAAATCAGACAGTCATTCCCCTTCCCTTTCATAACAGGATAAATATTTATTTTTATGATATTCCTAAAAAGTAATAGCAAAAGATATTAAAACTGGAAATAAAGTAAAAATACCTGTTATTTTTTACGATATTAAAACTGGAAAAACAAAAAAGGAAAAGTGGTCGCAAAGCGAAAAAGAGGTGGACGAACTTATTTGCATTTTAATAATAAAGGCATTTTTCCCGAAAGGTTGCTAAGGGGAAAATGTTGGGATTTTCAAGTTGATGGGAAGGATTGCTCAAAACCCATTTGCAACCGTTTAAGATTTTAAAAAAAAGGTTGGTCGTCATCCAAAAACGACCAAGGAGGGATTTTTATGAAGAAGAAAGTAATTGTCAGTACATCAGTTGTCGCAATGTTAGTTTTAGGCGGTACGGGTGCTTATGCATACAATAGTCATGTTCAGGAACAAAAACGTCAGCAAAGCGTTGAGCAAACGTTGTCTTCTTTTCACCAAAATGTAGACGATTTGACGGAGGAAAAAATCCAATCCGTTAAAGCGAAAATTAACAAACTGAAGGATGAAGAGAAGAAACAGGAGCTTTCTCAGGATTTAAGAGATCTCGAAGCAATGTACAAAGTCAATGTATTCGTCACATCTCTTTTGGACAGTAAGCAAGTGATCAAAGACGGAGTAACGTTAAAGCAAATCAATGATGCCAAAAGTAAGTTGGAAAACATTAAAACAATCGACGAATCTTTCTACGAAAAACAAAAAGGCCTTTTAGATATAGTTATTGCACAATATGAGGACATTCAAAAAGCTCAAAAGGCAGTAAGTGCTTTGGAAAAACAGCCGAAAGAATCGAGATACAAGGCATCGAAAGCCCTAGTCGAAAAAATCAAAAATGAAAAGATCAAGCAAGAGTTATCAAAGAAACTTGCAGCTGTCTATAAAACGATTGAAGAAGAGAAGGCAAAAGCTAAAGCTCTTGCAGAAGCAAAGAAAAGAGAACAAACTAAATTGGCTCAAGCTACACAGAAATCATCCATGAACTCAACATCAGGTAAAGTCGGATCATCTAGCTACTCGGACTCATCTACTTCATCCAGTAAATCATCGAGCAAGTCATCATCCAGCAAATCATCCAGTAGTTCTGCAAAATCATCTGTAAAATCTAGTAGCTCAAAATCCAGTAGTTCTACTAAGTCGAAAAGTACAGCTAGTTCAACAAAAAAGCAAGGGTCATCTTCCGCATCATCTAAAAGCAACACTCAATCAAAAGATCCTTATGCCGGAGGTAGCGATTGGGATAAATTCGGTAAGTTTGTTGAAAGTTCCGAGTGGGTAAAAGTTGATTCTGGTGAAATCGGAGATCCATCAGAACCAGGGTATGGACATACGTGGGAATCTTGGAAAGCTAAATAGTTTTAATTAGAAAAAGGACAATCATTTTATTAAGATTGTTCTTTTTATTTTGTTTGAAAGGGTGTGAGTCTTTATGTTCCGGAAAATAAAGGTTGTATTTATCTTTCTCTTATCTTTCTTAATAATTTTTCCATCTTTGCAAATGGAAAAAGCAGAAGCTGCACCTAGAATTGAATATTTAGGACAGGCACACTATGGATTTTATACGGTTGGAGTATTTCGGGTAGACGGACAAATTGCTTTCTGTATAGACCATTATAAATCTAGTCCTGGAACTGGTGCAGCGTATAGTGCGGGGGAAATTTATAACAACGAGAGTGTTCGAGCTATTTTGTATTATGGGGCAGGAGGTCAGGAGCCTGTTGTTGGGATGAATGATGCGGGTATTGTTGCTACTTCTCTAGCTCTTGATTCCGTTGTAAATGGGAACCATAGTAGTGGACGCAATTCTATTCCTGGATACAAAGAATTAATGGCTCATGCAAAGGCTAAAGATGCTCCTTCCGATAATATTGATTTTAGTAAATATTCTTTGAACAGCAGTGTTTCAGGAAATAGACAAGTTTCTGAAAGAGTTACTTTTCATGCAGATTCAAGAAACTTTATTAAAATTCCTGTTCCTCAAAATGTCACCCTTCATATTGTCGGAGGAGGCAGCTATACCAATAGAACGGTAACAATTAAAGGCGGACAAACGTTTTATTTTTCGGCTGGATTGGATTATGGACAAACAATTTCGTTTAAGAATCTGAAGCCTACTCTTAAGAAATTTCAATCAATTGTATTTAAACCTCGAAGTAGTAACTTACAAAGATTAAGTGCTAGGGTTGAATTTGACCCAGATGTAATGGCGAGTCTGAGTGTTAAATTCCAAAAAAGACAACGAACAATAACAGTGAATCATCGAGACAAATATGATAACAGGCTTTTGGAAAGTTCTCAGTATAAACGGAATATTGGTTCGTCTTACAGTTTTTCACCGTTGTCAAAGATTGTTTCAGGAGGAAACACTTTTATTCCAGTAGCTAACCAAAGGGTAACTGGAAAAGTACCAAACAGAGATATCACTATTAATTTTTATTACAACTTACAAAGAACAATCACTGTTCTTCATAAAGACGCACGGACAGATCAATTGATCAAAAGTGAAAAATACACCAAATACAGAGGTGATAAATACAGCTTTTCTCCACGAACTGATTTGAAGAAAGGCGAACACACATACAGGCCTGTAGATAAGTCGAAAAAGACCGGAACAGTTGGAAGCAAGGACATTTCTTTGACTTTTTATTATGATGTTCCACTCATCAAAGTAGGTTTGGAAAAAATTCAAATTTGTACAGCTCCAACTGATTGGGGGGCAAGTTAAAGTGATTTTATCGAAACAGAATCTATATCCTGAAACGGTCTCTGATAAATCTAAATTTATACAAAGGATCCAAACTGATTGTAAGGAAGAAATACAAGGCCGAAACTTTACCAAAGAGCCTTCGTTTTCTTTCCCACGGCAGCGTCCATTAAAGGGGGGAATTGGCTTGTTTTGGATTTTTGCTTGTTAAGGCAATTTTTTATGATTTTATAATGGGAAAGATTCTTACATTCTATTTAACCTTTTTTTCATGATATGTTATAATAATTATTAGCAACCGGTTGCATTGAGTGCTAACAGAGTTTACTTCCATAGTTTTGGATTCTTAAAATCTTAAACGAATGGAGGGATAATAACTAAAAATGAAAGCATTATTGTTAGCAGGAGGTCTAGGCACTCGTTTGCGTCCGTTGACGGAAAATTTGCCAAAACCGATGGCGCCCATTGCCAATAAACCGTGGTTGGAACATTTGATCGTTCATTTGCGCAAACAAGGCGTCGATCAGTTTGTCGTCGCCTGTCATCATTATTCCGAAGTGATACGCAATTATTTCGGAGAAGGACATAACCTCGGCGTGAAAATGGAGTACGCTATTGAACCGTTTCCGATGGGAACGGCGGGAGCTATCAAAAATGCAAAAGACTTTTTTCATGAAACATTTCTTGTTGTCAATGCCGACATCGTCCATTTGCCTGAATTGCTGCCTCTTCTTGAATTCCATTACAGACATAAAGGAATGGCGACCATTGCCTTGACAGAAGTTGAAGATCCAACTTCGTACGGCGTTGTGGAGCAGGATAAAAACGGACAAATTTTGCGTTTTGTTGAAAAACCCAGCCGGGAGGAAGCGCCATCAAACCGGATTAATGCCGGTTTATATGTTTTGGAGCCTTCGATTATGAACCATATTCCAAGTAATCAAGAAGTGTCAATCGAACGTGAAACATTTCCGTTCTTGATTGAAAATAAAACAGGTGTTTACGGAAAAGTAATCAACGGCTATTGGTTCGATATGGGAACACCTTCCCGTTATCGCCAAATTCATTGGGATGTGCTTGATCGTCGAAGCCCGCTCACCATTATGGGACGTGAATATCAAAAAGGTGTCTGGATTGGGGAAGGCAGCAAAATTGGCAACGAAGTCCGATTTATACCACCCGTTTTAATCGGCAAAAGTGTTAAAGTGGGGGATAAAGCAGTGATCGGCCCTTATGCCGTGATTGGTGATCATTGCCATATCGGCAAAGGTGTCAAGTTTTCAAGTTCTATTCTTTGGGATCGTTCTACTATAGGTGATCATTGTCAAATTAAAGAGAGCATTTTAGCGCACAAAACTTCACTTTCATCCGGAAAACTATTGAACCATTCCATTATCAATCAATCAGAGAAGGTGATGTATGCATGAATTCTATTGCATTTGTCGGCACTTACCCTCCCCGCCGCTGCGGCATTGCCACATTTACAGATCACCTCTTTCAAAATATTCAATCTGTCGGAAAACGAAACGATCGGGATAAGGTCATCGTCCTTTGCAATGAAAATGACGATTTAACAGCCTACCAGAATCGGCCGAATTTCTGGCTATTGCCGATGAATAACCGGGCTGACTATAAACAAATGGCAAAAAAAGTGAATAGCAGCGACATTTCGCTCGTTGTACTAGAACACGAGTTCGGTATTTTTGGGGGAGAAGCAGGGGAATATATTATTGATTTTGTCAAGGAGTTGAAAAAGCCGCTTATCACGACATTTCATACCATTTTCGCTGATCCTCCCATGCCGTATCGCCGAATTCAACAATCCATCGCTGATGAAAGTGATGCAATTATTGTCATGAATCGCCAAGCCATTTCGTATTTAAAAAGAGCCTATCGTTTGCCCGAAGAGAAAATCTATTATATACCGCACGGGTCGCCAAAACCGCGGAAGAAGGAGAGAAAAAGCCTCCGTCATTTTCTCGGGTTTGAAAATCGGAAGGTTTTGTTAACGTTTGGACTTTTAAATCGCGGAAAAGGCATTGAGTCAGTCATTGCTTCCTTGCCCGGAGTTGTCGAAAAAGTCCCGGAAACTCTTTATGTCATTGCCGGGCAAACGCATCCCGAAGTGAAAAAACGGGAAGGAGAGGCATATCGGAAAGAACTGGAAGAATTGATCAAACGCCTCAAATTAGAAAACAATGTCAAAATGGTTGACCGTTATTTCAGCGAGGATGAACTTGTTTCCTATTTAACGGCATGCGATCTGTTTATTACACCATATCCCGGAATGCAGCAAATTACAAGCGGGACTTTGGCTTATGCAGTAGGTGTGGGCCGCGCTGTTTTGACGACGCCTTATGAGCATGCCCGCGATCTTCTCAACGGATGCGAGGAACTGATTCTTCCGTATGGCGACACGAAAGCATGGGAACAAACGCTGCTAAAACTTTTATCGAATGATGAAGAATTGCATAAATGGGAGAACCGAATTCGCGAGATTGGCGAAGCGACTCATTGGCCGAACGTGGCAAAACAGCATTTGCAGCTTTTTTCCAAACTAATCGAGGAAACAAACGGTGAGATGAAAACTGCCGGAGGGTTCTGAAGGGAGGAGAAAAACATTGTCTAAAGCATCCATTCCATTTGACCACTTGGAACGGATGACAGATGACACAGGACTCATTGAACATAGTCTCGGGCGAATACCTCGCAGGAAGGAAGGATACTCGACGGACGATAATGCCCGGGGGATTTGGACATGCATTGAATGGCTGAAACTGCTTGGAGACAATCATTCAACCGAGAGCAGAAGGCTGCACCGTCTTTTGGACCGATACTTGGCCTTTTTGCTCTGGGCTCAGCGCGAGGACGGTTGGTTTCAAAACAATTTCCATTATGATCGAACACCTGAAACCGAATCACGTTCTGAAGATTGTTTTGGACGCTCTTTTTGGGCTGCGGCCGTCGTTTATGTTCATCTTGATGATGAAGCACGTGTTTGCGTTGCTTCCGAGATTCTAAAAAAAGCACTCCCGGCTAGCCAACAACTCCGATTTTTGAGGGGGCAGGCATGGGTGCTTGCAGCTTCCAGCCTGCTGTTAACCAGGAAAAAGGAACACGGTAATCATACAGCGCTGGACGAAGGGGCTCTCCGAAATCTTGCGGCTATGTATGAAGAAAACTTGATCAATGCTTATAAAGCGAACCAATCAAGCGAATGGAAATGGTTTGAACCGCAAATGACCTATGCCAACGGTCTTTTGCCATGGGCTTTATTTATGTCCTTCCGTGTGCAGAAGCGGCAAGAAACAATGGAAGCCGCCAAAGACAGCCTCGATTTTTTAATCAGCAAAATGGATGGAAAAGACGGTGTCATCCGGCCAATCGGAAACCGCGGTTGGTGCGATCAACAAAAACGAGCCATCTGGGATCAACAACCCGTTGATGTCATGAAGCTTTGTCTGGCGGCTAAAGAGGCTTATCAAGAACTAAAAGAGCCTAATTATCTAAATGTCGTACGACGTTGTTCCGATTGGTTTTACGGAAAAAACGATCTTCGTCTTCCTTTGGCTGATCCTTCAGATGGCAGCTGTCAGGACGGCCTCAATCAAAATGGTGTGAATCCTAACAGAGGGGCGGAATCTACACTTTCTTATTTGTTGACAGAAGCTTTCGCCCATTCATTGCTCGCAACTGATGAAGCCGTTTCATCCTCTCCAACTGCTTAAAACGGGTGCACTTGATCGTTCATAACTGGAACAACTTTCATCCTATTTGCAAGGAATGTCCATCAAACTGACCATCAGATTATTTATTTCCGATATTGTCGCAAGGCATCTTCCGAGATCAACTATCTCGAGATGCCTTTTTTTACAGGTTCGACCCTGAAAGTCTTGAAGCTTGTGCCGATAACGGAACAGTTCAGTTGATTTGTACGTCCTCTGTTCCGGAAAAACGCGATTCAATTTTTCCCATTGAAACTTTAGCCTTCGATTACCTAAAGTTTGCGAATGATAATTTTTCTATACATTCCATTTAACATGACAGGTTGGTCTGCTTCGATTTGTAAATTTTTGTTATTTTTAAAGAACAATTGTTCGAAATTTACGCCTATATCCGTTCCTAACACTTTAATAACAGGTCTAAGAATGAGCATTGGCAGCGAAAGTCTTTTATTTTTGGGGGCAAATTTATCAAAAATGATGATGTTTCCTCCTCGTTTTAAAACTCTGGCCATCTCTTGAAAACATTTATTTGCATCAGGCACTACCGAAAGGACGAGACTGGCAACGACACAGTCAAATGATTCATTGCGAAACTCCATTTGTTGCGCATCCATTTCTAAAAACTTTATAGACGAATTGTTAAATTTTCTTCTTGCTTTTTCAAGCATGTCAAGAGATATATCAATGGCTGTGATATTGAATTCTGAATGGTTTATTAACTCTAAATCAGCACCAGTACCTATCCCAATGAACAAAATATTTTGGCCGCTTTTGAATGTTGTTTCTTGGAATACTCGTTTTCTCGCCTTAAAAAAAATGCCTGAATGAAAGATTTGGTCATAGACTGGAGACCAAACTTTATATATGATTTTATTCCAAGAATTGTTCATCATTCCGCACTCCTGAGTTTTTTCAGATTGAACAATTTGATTTTCCAAGTTTGTCAATTCCGTTAATCACAGACTATCACAAGCAGCAGTTTTTTAAAATAAAAAATTTAAGAACTTTGATTTACGAGCTCCTGCAACTAGACTTGACACAAACGGAAAGTGTTGGGACGACGCCGCCTTGTAAGAGTGGAATCCATGTCGTCCTTCCGATTAAAGAATAAATTTCGCCTATTTGCCAAAAATACCGTTAATCATTCATTTTCACATAAAGGAGAATTTGGAATGGAACAATTCGAACAATTGAACAAAAGTTTTTTAAATGGCGAATGGACGGAAGGATTAAGCGGGCGTACATTTGAAAATGTAAATCCTTATGATCGAACGGTTATCCATACAATACGATTGGCAACTGCGAAGCAGCTCGAAGAAGCATTTGAAGCCGCCAAAAAAGCCCAAAAGGAATGGGGAAAAACATCCGCGGAGGAAAGAAAGGCGGTGCTTCGAAAAGTCGCTGAATTTTTTAAAAAAAATCAGGATAAGATTAAAAATATCATTTCTCGTGAAACTGGCGGAAGCGCCATTAAGGCGGAAGTTGAACTTGGTCTTACGATAGGTCTTGTTGAAGAAGCTGTCAACATGGCAGAGAAATTACATGAAGTAAGAGAAATTAAATCAGACATTGAGGGAAAAGTAAATCGTGTTTATCGTCTTCCTTTGGGTGTTATTACATCCATTTCACCTTTTAATTTTCCGATGAATTTGTCGATTCGGACAATAGCTCCGGCAGTTGCGCTTGGAAACAGCGTTGTGCATAAACCTGATATTCAAACAGCTTTGACAGGCGGATCAATTATCGCTAGAGCATTTGAATATGCAGAACTCCCGAAAGGGATTTTTAATTGTATTTTAACAGATATAGAGGAAATTGGAGATGCCATGCTGACAACACCGCATTCACCGTTAATCAGTTTCACAGGATCTACTGCTGTAGGAAAACATATAGGACAAATTGCCGGCAGCATGTTAAAACGTGTCGCCCTAGAACTAGGAGGCAACAATCCTTTTGTTGTTCTTGCCGATGCAAATGTCGACCGTGCCGTTGACGCCGCAGTTTTTGGCAAGTTTATTCACCAAGGGCAAATCTGTATGATCATTAACAGGATCATTGTTCATAAAGACAAATATGATGAATTTGTAGAAAAATTTGTTGAAAAAGTAAAAAAACTCCCTTATGGAGATCCGACCGATCCGAACACTGTGATCGGGCCATTAATTAATGAAGCACAAATAGAAAAAGCGCTGAACATTATTGAAAAGGCGAAAAAAGAAGGTGCGAAAATGGTTTTGGAAGGAAAACGTGTCGGAAACATTTTGACTCCAACCGTATTTATTGACGTCAACAATCGCAGCACGCTGGCGCAAACAGAACTGTTTTCACCGATTGCGACGATTCTGAAAGCCGAATCGGATGACCATGCCATTGAAATGGCGAATGACACGGAATATGGTTTAAGCTCTGCCATTTTCACGGAAGATGTAAGCGAGGGTGAACAGTTGGCGCTAAAAATCGAAAGCGGAATGACGCATATTAACGACCAGACCGTCAACGACAGTCCGACAATTCCTTTTGGCGGTACGAAATCAAGCGGCATGGGACGATTTGGAAATCCATGGGTGGTAGAAGAATTTACAATGACAAAATGGGTGTCGATTCAAAAGAAATACCGGGAATTTCCATTTTGACAAAAGTTAATGAACCGGCTTGTGCGGGCTGATCTTGCAAAAGATCTATGCCCGTCATTTTGTTTTGTCATCAACTTTCCTTTTTCTTGGAATCAAGCATTTGACGGAATCAGTTTTATGACCATTTTTCCAATCCTTGCTTGATTCTTTGTTTTGTAGGATGATAGAAAAAGCTGTTTTGGGAAGCTATGTAAAACGGAGTTTCCGTCGGGGTTGCCTTTACTGTAGTGTGGAAAAAGGCCAACCGATCTATTTTTGGAATAAAGCCCAAGCAGTAGGCTGAATTGAAAAAGGCAAAACAGCAGTTGAAACAAGAGGTTTATAACAGAAAACATGAGAATGAAAAAAATTTGCTTTGAACGATTTCCTGTTTTCATTTGTATAAACAAGTGAATAAAGAAAAAGGGGTTGAAACTATGCCAGTCACAGGCTGGGTGATAAGCGCGGTTGTCGGAGCGGTGATCGGGACTATTTTTGGCCTTTCCATTACCTCTTTGAATAAAAAAGTTGTTCGCGACCGCTGGGGGAAAATTGATTTTCGCAAAAGCGATCTTTATTTTTACTGGACACGTTGGGACACCATTACGGTTTTGTCCGCTGTTTATTCCTTTCTCTGCCTGACGGGTTTGTTTATTTTTCTGTTGAAAGGTGATAACATTAACAGTCCGGTCATCCAATTTTTTCTTCATCAATCGTTTATGTTTACATTGATGACGTTTATTTGGCTCATCTCAAGAATCGTATATGTTTTCAAAGGGATAAAAGAGCGGTGGTCCGATGAATTTAACAGATGAAGAGTTGATGGAAAATTTTCAAAACGGTGATATCAATTCTTTAAAAGAATTGTATAAACGCTACCGTGACCCTCTATACCGATTCGTTTACAGGTATACGCAAGACGAACAGCTAAGCATGGATGCCGTTCAAGATACGTTTTTAAAATTGCAGGAAAAAAGGCATTATTTTAACCGTGAAAAAGGAAGGCTGAAGACGTACCTTTTTCAAATCGCTTATAACACCATGATCACGAAAATAAGAACGAGGGAGAAATGGAGTCGTCTGCTTCCGTTTTTATACAATAAACCAGTCCATGTTTCCGACCAAGAGGATAAAATGGATGTCGAACGATTGCTGCGTTCGCTTTCTGAACAGCAGCGGACGGTCATTTTGCTGTATTATTATCATGATTTATCGCAGCAAGACATTGCCCGCATTCTCAATATCTCGGTTGGAACCGTAAAATCGAGAATTCATTTGGCAATTCAAAAAATGAGAAAGGAATGGGGGATCGAAGCAAATGGAAAAGGATCGGGAAATTGAAAAAATATTAAAAACTTTTATCGTCCATGTACCAGATTTTCCAATGGAAAGCTCGAAATTAGAACGCATTTCCAATTGGTTGTTCGAAAAGGCGCCATACCCAATCCCTGAGAAAAAAATAAATTTTCAGAAAATGGTTTTTGTTCAAGTAGCTCCTATTCTTTTTTCCCTCGCTATTGCCGTATGCTTGATTTTATAAAATTTTCGGGGGGATTTTTCATGAGGGGTTGGCCCGAATAAGGAATTCCATTAATTTGAAAAACATTATTACATGAAAAAGGGGCTGTTATAAGTCGAAAATATCGGCTTATGAGACAGCTCCAGGTGCAAAAACAAAAAGCGTTGACGGTATTCCGGTTTTTTAGTTAAACTATTTAATAGTTAAATTATTAAACTATTCGGAATAGGAAGGGAGATCATGAATCGGAAAAAAATAAATGAATTAATCAAGCGGTATTTAGATGTTTCATTTGTCGTGACGAAGAGGGCGGAAGAGCTCGTGAAATGTGAGATGGATCCTGATATTACAAACGATCAGCACTACATTTTGCGCTATATCAGCCAAAAGGAAAAGTGTACATCTTCAGAACTGGCCGAAATATTTTGCGTAAACAAAAGCGCGATTACGGCTATGACGAACCGATTAGTCGAGAAGGGATTAATACGGCGGATTCGCGGCCGTCATGACCGCCGTGTTGTTTATTTGGCTTTGACCGAAAAAGGCAGCCGCTTGTTTAAAGAGACGGAAGAGAAGATTCATCAATTGGTTGAGTCGTTTATAACAAAATTTTCAGAGGCGGAAATCGAATCATTTATTAAAACATATGAAAAATTGGCGAACATACTGCTGGAACTGGAGGTTGAGCCGTGAGAGCAATTATAAAAGGAAGATGGTTTGTCCTCATAGCTTGGTTGTTGGCTATCATCTTTTTGTTTGCAACTTCGCCAAATATGGCTGAACTTGTTCGGGAAAAAGGGCAAATTACAGTGCCAAAAGGCTACTCATCTTCCATTGCGGGCGAAATATTGCAGCAAGTGCAAAATAAAGAGCAGAAAGGAAATCAAGTGTCTGCCGCCCTCGTGTTTCACAATAAGAAAGGGTTAACAAATGAGGACTGGAAAGAAGCGGAACAGGCTGTTAAGCAACTGGAACAGAAGAGCGGGGATTTACAGATTACCAAAATCATTTCCCCTTTTACTGAAGAGGACTTAAAAGATCAGCTTGTTTCCAAAGACGGAACAACGATCTTAACATCCATTCAGATGGATAGAGGCGGAAGAACAGAAAAGGAAATGGCAGCAGCGCTTTACGAAGCCATCGATCACATATCATTGGAACATTATTTCACAGGCAGCTGGATCATTGATGAAGATGTAGTGGCAAGTTCGCAAGCGGGGCTGAAGAAAACGGAAGGGATTACGGTTGTCTTTATTTTGATTGTGCTGTTTATTGTTTTTCGTTCGTTTGTCGCGCCGTTTGTGCCTCTCTTGACTGTTGGGATGACCTATTTGGCTTCCCAATCCATTGTCGCTTTTTTGGTAGATTTCGTCAATTTTCCTTTGTCCACTTTTACGCAAACTTTTCTTGTGGCAGTGTTGTTTGGAATTGGAACAGACTATTGCATCTTGCTTTTAAGCCGGTTTAAAGAGGAACTGGGAAAACATGAAAATCGCACTGATGCAATTTTAGCAACCTATCGGACGGCAGGAAAAACCGTGCTGTTCAGCGGTTTAGCGGTCATGATCGGGTTTGCGGCAATTGGGTTGTCAACATTTAAACTTTATCAATCGGCGGCTGCTGTTGCTGTCGGTGTAGCTATTTTGCTCGCGGCGCTCATGACGCTTGTTCCTTTTTTTATGAGCGTTTTAGGCCCCGTATTGTATTGGCCGGTCAAAGGGAGCCTCGAACATAAACAAAGCAAGCTCTGGGATGTTGTCGGACGCTTTTCGTTTGCAAGACCGCTAGTTTCTCTAATCATCGTTGCATTGATTGCATTGCCTGTTCTGCTCACCTATGATGGCAAACTGTCATTCAATGCTCTCGATGAAATCGGCGAAGACTATGCATCTGTTAAAGCCTTTCAGATTATATCCGAAAGCTTTAACCCCGGTGACGCAATGCCGACAAAAGTAGTCATGAAAAATGACGACAACATGAATTCAACTGAATATTATGCCATTATTGAAAAAGTGAGCCAGAGCATTGAAAAGATTGACGGAGTGGAAACCGTTCGTTCTGTGACAAGACCAACAGGGGAACCAATTCAACAATTCTATGTGACAGAACAGGCGAAAACGTTAAAAGAAGGCCTTCATCAAGGAAATAATGGGATTGAGAAAATCAGCTCCGGTTTGACCGAAGCAAGCAAGCAGTTATCTTCTTCTTCGCCAAAATTGAAGCAAGCTGCGGACGGCATTCAACAATTAGTTTCCGGAACGGATGAGCTGAAGGAGGGAGTGGTTGATCTTGAAAAGGGGCTTTCCCAAATTAAAACAGGTATTGAGAACGGCTCCATGGGGGCGGGTGAGATAAAAGAAGCGCTTGAGAAAGTTCAAGAACAGGCGAAAAGGCTGCAATCGGGAGCGGAACAGCTTTTAAAAGGATATGAAACAGCTGGAAACGGGCTATCTTCGCTGCTTGAGCAATATCAAAAAATGGAATCGGGACTTGGGGCATTGGCTGACCATCTTTCTGGTATTAACGATTCATTGGCCCGCATTGAGCAGAGAAATCAACAACTACAGCAAGATCCTGAGTATCAACAAGTCAAAATGGCGGCTGCCCAACTGAGCGGGCAAGCAAAACAAATGGCCAACGGATTCCGCCAAGTAAACGAAACGCTCAATCGGGTCGCCGCTGGGGTAAAACAGGCGAATCGTTCATTTTCTGATCTGATTGCCGGACAAAAAGCGCTCGTCCATGGCATGACAGAACTTGTCAGCGGGCTCGATCAGCTGCAAAAAGGGCTGGATAAAGCAGCGGAAGGGCAGGGAGCAGTCCTACAACAATTGCCGCAGTTTTCAAAAGGGTTAAGCGAGGTAAACGACGGACAGGAGGAATTGTTAAAAGGCTTTTCCCAATTGGACGGACAAATGAGCCAATTCATCACTGGGCTTGACAGAAGTGTGGATGGTCTTCATCAAGTGTCAGATGGTCTTGGATCAGCGGAGAGTTATTTGTCTGATCTTTCATCTTCAAAGAATGAAGAAACGGCCGGATGGTTCATGCCGGAGGATGTCTTGGAATCAAAAGAATTTCTAGAGGCAAAAGAAGCCTATTTATCTGCTGACGGCAAAGTGGCCACCATCGATGTCGTTTTCAAGAAAAATCCGTATTCAACTGCAACAATGGATCAACTTGACGCCGTCAAACAAGCAGTCCAAACGGCTGTAAAAGACACGAAGCTGGAAAATGCCAAAATTGCCTTTGACGGAGTGACAAGCATTTATTCCGATTTGAACGAGATTTCAGCCAAAGATTACTCCCGCACGGTGGTATTGATGCTGATCGGAATTGCGCTCATATTAGTTGCCTTGCTAAGATCGTTTGTCATGCCGATTTACTTAATATTATCGCTTATTTTAACGTATTATACTTCAATGGCTGTTGCTGAAATCATTTTCGTCCAATTTCTTGGGTATGACGGTATAAATTGGGCGGTTCCGTTTTTCTCTTTTGTAATTTTAATTGCCTTGGGGATCGATTACAGCATCTTTCTTATGGATCGTTTCAACGAGTACAAAGATTTGCCTGTCAAGGAAGCGATGCTGGCCGCAATGCGCAATATGGGGACGGTTATTATATCCGCTGCCATTATTTTAGGCGGGACGTTTGCTGCGATGCTTCCGTCTGGCGTGCTCTCGCTTTTACAAATTGCAACGGTCGTTTTAACAGGGCTGGTATTATATGCTCTAGTCATTTTGCCGCTCTTTGTGCCCGTGATGGTCCACACGTTCGGGAAGGCGAATTGGTGGCCTTTTATAAAGGAAAAATAAAAAGGAAACCATCAATGTGAGCTAAAAAATCTACACCGCTGAAAATCAAAAAGGGAACGGGGCGTTATGCCTCTGTTCCCTTTTCATCTTTGTTTGTCAGCGCCTGCTTTAATAAATCTCCTAAATTTGTACCAAAGGATTCGTTTTTCGGGCTGTATTTTCGGAGTAAGTGTCGGTCTTTATGAGAAGAGGCTTGTCTTTTTTCCTCTGCTTTTTCAACCACGTTGCAAGGCCGGCATTGGAAATAGACACCGGCTTTTCCTTCATGAATTTCCATCCGCCGTTTACATTGCGGACAGCGGCGGTTGGACAGTTTCGGATCTTTTCGTTTTTGGAAGCGGCATTTCATATTGGAACAAACTAACATTCTTCCTTCTTTTGTCGTCCGTTCTTTTAAAAAGGAGCCGCATTCCGGGCACATGGATCCAGTCAAATTGTAAGCCCGATAGGAACGGTCGCTTTGTTTGATTTCTGCGACGAATTGTTCGGTTTGTTTGCGGATATTTTGCAAAAAGGCTTTTGCGTTTCCTTTTCCGCGGGCAATTAATTCAAGCTCTCTTTCCCAGCGTGCCGTCAGTTCTGGTGATTTCAGCTCTTCATTTACAAGATCTATGAGCTGTTTTCCTTTTTTCGTCGGATAAAACCGGCCATTGTTTCGCTCCACGGCTTCTGTTTCGACAAGCCGTTCAATAATGTCGGCTCTTGTTGCCGGAGTGCCAAGGCCGTATTTTTCCATTTTTGCAAGAATGTCGGCTTCTGAATAGCGAAGAGGGGGTTCCGTCCATTTTTCTTCCATCTCGAAATGTTGGATCGGCACAGTTTCTCCCGGCTTCAAAACGGGCAGCTGCTTATTTTCCCGTTCATTTTCGTGAATTTCTAAAACCTTTTTAAAACCTTTATCAATGACCACATTTTCTCTCACAAAAAAGGTTTCTCCGCCAACGGATAAAATCGCTTGTACAGATTCATATTGGCAAACCGGATAAAACAGCGCCAAAAACCGGCGGGCGATCAAATCATACAGTTTCTTTTCATCGGCGGAAAGTTCACTTATTCTAAGGGGTTCCTCCGTCGGAATGATCGCATGATGATCAGTCACTTTTTCATTATTGAACACCCTTTTGGCCGCGATTTTCCCTTGCTTGGAAAGTAGCGGGCGAACTTCCTCTTGATAATGTGAAGACATCGCCAGAAGTCTGTCATACATAGTCGATTCCATATCTGTTGTTAGATAACGGGAATCTGTTCGGGGATATGTGACAAGTTTATAATGCTCGTACAGTCTTTGCAGCACCGTTAACGTTTTCTTGGCCGAAAAGCCAAACCGTTTATTGGCATCCCGCTGCAGCTCTGTCAAATCATATGGCAACGGCTGCAGTTCTTTCTTCGGCTTGCGCTCTACTTTGATCGCCGTTCCTTTTTCGCCTTTCAACTTTGCCAACAACTGTTCCGCCGTTTCTTTGGAAAAGATTCTTTTTTCGCCGTTTCGTTTCCATGAGGCGGCAATGGAGCCGATGTTTGCTTGAATCGTCCAATACGGTTTCGGTACAAAAGATTGTATTTCTTTTTCCCTTTCGATGATCATTGCAAGGGTAGGGGTCTGCACGCGGCCAGCCGAAAGCGGGTCGTTATATTTTGTCGTTAAGGCTCTTGTCACATTTAAGCCGATGAGCCAATCTGCTTCAGCGCGGCAAACGGCTGACCGATATAAAGATTCAAATTGTTTGCCCGGTTTTAAGTGCTTGAAACCGTCGCGAATCGCTTTATCGGTTTGAGATGAAATCCAAAGCCTTAATATCGGCTTTTTCCAGTTCAGCTTTTTTAAAATCCACCTTGCCACGAGTTCTCCTTCGCGTCCGGCATCTGTGGCGATGATGCAGTCTTTTATGTCCGCACGTTTCGCCAAGTTTTCAATTCCCCTAAACTGGCGGCTCGTTTGCTTGATGACTTTCAGCCCCATTTTTTCCGGGATGATCGGCAAGTCTTCCAGCCGCCATGTTTTATATTTTGGATCGTAATGCTCCGGCATTTTCAATTCAATTAAATGGCCGAGCGCCCATGTCACAACGTATTTGCTTCCTTCAAAATGATATTGGTGCTGTTTTTTGCATCCGAGCACCCTAGCGATTTCACGGGCAACGCTCGGCTTTTCAGCTAGAACGAGAGATTTCATGCAATGCTCCTTTCTAATAAAAAACACTTACTGATTTAGTATAGCGGAAAAAAAGAAGATTTTGCACCTTGGGAGGGATGTAAATCGCTTTAATTGATTGGCCGTTTTAGAAAAGCTTTTGCAAAAACACTCGCTGCACCATTTTTTTGCGTCTTTCATTTTGTCAGCTGAATGGAACAGAGCGAAAGAGGAATTTTTGTTTTTTTATCGTATATTTGATTTAGAACGACATACAAAACATAAAGCTTTTTGCAAGGTGATATTGGAAAGGAAGTTATGGATGAAAACCATTCCGGAAATTCAAGTATATGTGCGTTATTGTGAAACCGATGCCTCAGGACATGTCAATAATACAAGCTATTTTTTGTACATGGAAGAAGCACGGACAAGATTTTTGGACTTTCTCCGAAAAGAAATCGGCAGTCAAGACTGGAATTTTATATTGGCATCGACAAAATGCGATTATTTGGCGCAAGCTTATGCGCATCAAACGTTGACAGTCGCTTCAAAACTGATACGGATCGGAACAAAAAGCTTTACGATCGAGCATGAAATGAGAAACAGCGAAACGGGGCTTATCGTTGCCCGGGGGAATGCTGTTGTCGTTTGTTTCGATTTTCATAAACAACAATCTCAACCAATCTCCCCTAAATTGCGTTCAATTTTGGAGGAATTTTTGGCTTAAACAATTAAGCTTGCAGGCTAATGCGCTTCAGCAAGCTTTTATGGCATATGGATCTCATTGTTGCCGACGAGGGATAGAATGACCTGAAAATATAGCGCCTTTAGATGAAAAGAATGATGGACTTTTTTCAATAACAAGCAAGGGAGATTGATCTGTTTTTGTCGATTTTTCAAGGAAACTTCGGTGAAATCAACGATAAAAAATCAAATCAAACAAAAATGAAATAACAACATCACCAAAATAAATAAAACAAAAAATGTTTATTTGATTTTGTTTTTGTTGTATGATGATAGGAAGATGATTGGAAAGTCTATGACAAATTTTCTAGAAAACGGTTGCAAAAAAATATGCAAGAAGGCTTTTTAATGATTTCACCGCAAATTCAAGATGCATATGAATATGCAAATCATGGGATTGATACGGATCAAGCGCTGGAAAAATTAAAAGCTATTAAAATATCTTTGCATTGTTGGCAAGGGGACGATGTTCGCGGATTTATTAACAAAGACCAACCATTGACGGGAGGAATTTCAGTAACGGGAAATTATCCGGGCGCTGCCAGAACACCTGAAGAGCTTCGCCAAGATTTAGAAAAAGCCAAACATAAATTAAACTTGCATGCAATTTATGTCGACACGGACGAAAAAATAGATTATGACGAGATTGAACCGCGCCATTATCAAAAATGGGTCGATTGGGCAAAAAAACATAAATTAGGTTTGGATTTCAATCCAACTTGCTTCTCCCATCCAAAAGCGGAAGATGGTTTTACGTTGAGCCATCTTGATAAGGAAATCCGTAATTTTTGGATCGAACATTGCAAAAGGGCGCGCAAAATCGGCGAATATTTTGGAAAAGAAACAGGACAAACATGTGTGACAAATATTTAAATTGTCAGCGCTTTCGTTATATTCGAATGGAATTTTGCTTCATGTCAGGCGTCCTGTCAGATGGGATAGCGACCATGTCGTCATTATGGATGACGAATTGCAGCAAATTGCCCATGAGCTGGTTGTCAACCATTTGCTTGAAAAGTCATTCATCGGCCTCGATTTCTTTGACGCAAGCATCAATCGGGTTGCCGCATGGGTGATCGGAACCCGCAATATGTTGAAAGCATTGCTTCGAGCATTTTTGGAGCCGATTGAGTATTTGAAAGAATTGGAATTAAAAGGTGATTTTACATCTCGTTTGGCATTGAGGGAAGAATTCAAATCATATCCGTTCGGGGCTGTCTGGGATTACTATTGCGCCAGCCAAGATATACCAGTTCGTGAAGAATGGCTTGCTGCAGTGAAAGAATATGAAGAAAAGGTGCTGCTGAAAAGAACATCATAGCATTCCTGTCAGGTAACATGATGAAGCAAAAGGCAAGTCACTAATGATGATGTCATATTCCAGAAACTTTTTTAATATAAGGAGTCCCTTGCGTTTATAAGCACGGAACTAACAACAACACATTTGTTTGGATGGCTCGAACATTGCCGGGGGTGTCCGAAAAATCGTTTTTAAGCCCAATCATGAAAAAAGTAAGACCAAAGAATGCTGTTAAATCAACATTCTTTGGTCTTATATTTGGAAACATGTGACATTAAAATGGGCTTTTCAGACAGCCCCGGCTTATCTTTTTTGATTGAGAACAGGAAAAAAATCTTCCAACGTTATTTCTTCTGTGCGGACGGTGATAATTACAGGTTTCCGTTTATCTTATAACTAGTTTTTAAGGAATTTTTCTTTGCGTTTGAGAGCTGACTCATTACGAGTGAACGACTGCGAAAAATCGGCTGCCCGCTAGTTGAAATGGGTGATTCAAAAGGAACGGCACGGGTCGCATTTGCTGTCCTTCGGATCGTGCTGTTCAAAAAATGAGACACGTTTGAGAACTGAAAAAACGGGATTATCGTAGCAGTTCCTGTTGAGAAATGTTCTTGGCAACGCTTTTTTCTTTACCTTGATCTTTTTTTAAAGGGGGATGTTTTAACTAATATGAGATGAAGATCATCACAACAGCTTTTATATAAAACGTGTTAACAATTAAAGGAAAAGTTTTGGGGAATCTGTTTTCTGTTTCGCCTTGTTCTAAGATCAATTTTTCCCGATGTTTACCATTTTGATCATTCTTCTTTCAAAAGGGGCGGAAAAAGTATAAAATAACATTTGCTAGAAAACCTTAACAACCTTGATTTATCATCACTGATAGAATTATGTGAGAAATCACAGAAGAAAGAAGGAATAGCATGAATAAAAAAGAAGAGCTGGCGCAAGCGGAAAAGAGTTATAATACCGTTCCGATTATCTTTGTATTAATGTCAGGCGCGTTTGTTGCGATCTTGAATCAAACATTGCTCGGTACAGCTTTGCCTCACATGATGGCAGATTTTCATGTGGATGCCAACACCGTTCAATGGCTTCAATCCATCTTTATGTTGGTTAACGGAATAATGATTCCGATTACGGCCTTTCTAATTGAGCGGTTTACAAATCGCGGGCTGTTTCTGTCCGCGATCGGGATCTTTGCCATTGGAACGGCTATTTGTGCAACAGCCCCCAGTTTTTCCTTTTTAATGGCGGGAAGAGTCGCCCAGGCTGCCGGGGCGGGAATCATCATGCCATTAATGCAAACGATTTTATTTTTGATTTTTCCAATCGAAAAACGAGGAACCGCCATGGGGATGTTTGGGCTTGTTATTGCTTTTGCTCCGGCAATCGGTCCAACGTTATCCGGCTGGCTAGTCGAACATTTTTCATGGAGAAGTTTATTTTACGTCGTTTTGCCGATTGTTGTTATCGACTTTATTTTTGCTTATTTTATTTTGAAAAACATTACAAAACAGTCTTATCCCAAAATTGATATTTTTTCTGTCATCCTTTCGACGTTCGGATTCGGCGGTTTGTTATATGGATTCAGCGCAGCAGGAAGCAGCGGATGGCTGAGCGGGCAAGTCATTTCTTCGCTGATCATTGGATTGGTTGCCGTATCTTGGTTTATTGCCAGACAGTTGAGATTGGATCAGCCAATTTTGGAATTCAGGGTATTTCAAAGCACAACTTTTTCACTGACCACTGTTCTAGGAATGGTTGTATTTATGTCCATGATTGGGGGAGCGGTCATTCTGCCGATGCTCATGCAAAATATGCTCGGATTTTCCGCATTGGAATCAGGGCTGGCGCTATTGCCGGGGGCATTAATTCAAGGCGTGACAAATCCGATTTCCGGAAAGCTGTTTGATAAGTTTGGAGCGAAATGGCTGACAATTATTGGATTAACAATTTTAACGGTTACAACGTTTATGCTGACAAACCTTACCGACCATACGACATTTACATATTTGGCGACAGTGAATGCCTTAAGAATGATCGGGATTGCGATGGTCATGATGCCCGTGACGACAGCCGGGTTGAATCAACTTCCTCCTCATTTAATCCCGCACGGAACCGCGATGAACAACACGATGCGCCAAATTGCCGGGGCGGTGGGAACTGCTTTGCTTGTGACCGTCATGACAGGAACTGCATTGCCTGAAGAAGGTGTTCAAGGGTTTATACATGGTGTAAATATATCATTTTTTATCGCCGGCATATGCTCTGTCGTTGCTTTAATATTATCCTTGTTTATGAAAGATTCAGCGAAAGGCGATGGGGATCGTTTTGAAAATCGGCAGCCGCAACGGACAATTCAAGAAAGCTAAAAACAAACGGAAACGAAAAACTCCATTCCCGGTTTTTTAGATTTAGGCAAAAAAACGGGGAAGGGGAGGGAAATGAAAAATGAACGTATGACATGGTGGGCGCTCTTTATTTGAAAGCTGCTGTCCATAAACGTCTTGTCGGTTTTCCTGTTTGAAATCTGCGCTTCTGATAAATGAACAATGAGGGCAGCTCCTTCAAATTCCTTTTGGAGCTGCCCTTTTGGGAAATTATTTTTTCAGATAAAAATGTTGTAAGACCGATGATTTATTTTTGCTTTTATCTGTTGCGATAATACCAAAGGAATAAGAGCCGTTGGCCATTTTCGAAACATTCCAAAAAGCCGTATGCGAACCTCTTCCTTTATTTTTATTTTTTTCTAAATAGGCGAAAATTTGGCCTTTTTTATTCTTTACATAAATGGTTACTTCTGACTGTTCACTTATATAGTAATGCAATCTTACTTTTTTATCCTTTGATAAATAATATGCCTTTACACTGCCAATGGCAGGGGCTTTCGTATCCTTTGGCGCAGTTTTTTTCACATCCGCTTTAACGGTTTTCTTGGATTTATTACGGCTTTTGTCCACAGCCTCCATCAAAAAAGTATAACTGCCATTGGGCGCTTTCGAAACATTCCATACGACGGTATGATTTCCCGCCGATTTCGGTTTATTTTTTTCTAAAGATGCGACAAGCTTTCCGCGATGATCTTGAACGACAATTGTCATATTGGCAGCTTCGTTAATAGAGTAGCTGACATATACTTTATTTTGTTTTGGATCAAAAGCGGCTTTTTGAATTTTCACCTCTGGCGCCTGTATATCCTTCACCGGCTTCTTTAAAAGAAACTGATGGGTAGCGTTGGATTGATTGTTGTTTTCATCTGTTGCAGAAACTGAAAATTTGTAGGCTCCGTTTGCGATTTTCGACACATCCCAATACAAGTGATACGTTCCCTTCTCTTTCACTTTTCCCTTTTCTAAATAAGAAATGATTTTATTGTTTTGGTCGGAAACCGAAACAGTCATTTTTGCTTTTTCGTTCACTTGGTAAGTGAATGTTATTTTGTTCGTATTGCCGTCAAAATTGGCTTTTAGTCCGCTGACTTTTGGAACTTCCCCATCTTTTTCTTTTTTAACCAATTCAAAGGATTTAACAGTTGAAGACTTATTTCCGCTTCCGTCTACAGCTATGACCGCTAGTTTGTATGTTCCGTTTTTAACATTGGAAACATTCCAAAAAGCGGTATGAGTTCCGCTGTTTTGTTGTTCTTCATTTACGAGCGTAGAAACCGTTTTGTTATCGCGATCTGATACATACACTTTTACTTTGGAGCTTTCATTGATCTTATATCCAACCGAGACGATGTTTTTCAATTCGTCAAAATGCGTTGTTACATCACTTATAATGGGTGCTTTCGTATCTTGCGGTATAGCTGGTTCAACTGGTGTTGAACGTTGATAAAGGGTGGAAAGCATTGTTCCGGGGTAATAGAAATCCAATATTTCCCTGTATTTCTTTCCTGCTTCCCCCATATTTTTTGCGCCGTATTGACTCATGCCTACGCCGTGCCCGTCTCCAAGCCCTTCAACTCTTAAACTATCAGCGGTATTTTTCAGAGCGGTAACGTAGTAACTTTTCATAATACGAACACCAATCATGGCACGGACTCTCGACGCCGGACAATCAACAAATTCCACTTTTTGCGGGATGAGTCTGCCATTGGAATCGACAATATCTTTTACGAGAAAATGGACGGTGATGGAACCTCTGCTTACACGCCCCCCTGAAGTCGGCTTATGTAATGACAGTGTTGGCACCGATACGATCTTAATGTCTTTGTTTGCATAGCCATTTGTTTTTAACCAGGATTTTATATTTTGGGCAATTGCGCCATCCGCTTCATTTGTTTTGTTCCACCATAGGTCTGGGCGGGACAAATCTTTATCCGACAAATCCATTTGCTGTTTTTTTAATGAAAAATTCCACGGCATTTTAGGATCAAACGGATCTTCTTTTATGATGAGATATGGTGATTGGGCGGAACCCCAAACATTTGAATTTGATTCTGTTTTTCCCCCGTTGCTGGCGGAAAAAATAGCGCTGATCAGCCTGCCGTTGTATTGAAGAACTTGACCGATTGTTTCGTCTACCGCTTTTGTGCTATTAGGATGCCAGGAATATCCTCCATAGACCTGAAAGTTGATCGTATCATCGATCACTTGGTTTGAATAATTCATGGCATAAGTTCTGGCGGCAACCGCTTGTGCTTTTAAAGCCTCGAGATTCCAAGATGCCGGCATTTCATACGGCACAACCCCTTTGAGATATTCTTCTATCGGGATGATGTTGACAGGCCTAACATACAAGCTTTTCTCAACCGTAAAATCAAAACTGCCCAGATACGGCCGCGAATTGATCATTAAATAGTTTGTCTGTCTGGAAGGTTTAATGCTTAATTGATCAAATCTTCCTTTCAATATGCCGCCTTCATAAAGCGATAGTTTTGAAGATTCGGCTTTCACGACATATTTTTTGTTTTCGCTTAACACAACGGAACCATCAGCACTTTTATATTCGCCTTTAACTTCTACATTCAGTTCTTTTTGATTGCCTAAGTAATTGACTAATTTCACCCGAACAACCGGCTCTTGCATAGGAGCTGCTGCGGTCGGAATAGAAAAATGAGACATTACGAGGGCAAATGCTAGAAAACAAGAAAAGAGCTTCCCCATCCAAAAATCCTCCAAGTTTCATATAATTTGCAATAGACCCATCATAAACGTCTTTTATCGTTTATGGCAAGATGAATTTATTCCCATCAATCATTTTTTTAGCAAAGATTAATAGATGATTCAATGTTACCTTGAAAAGCCTTGCTTTACAATATATTAGAAAAGAAAAGGAACAGCAATTTTGCTATATCAGAGCTGAAAGTTGCTGTTCATCTTTGAAACAGTTGGCAGGCGCTTTAGTATTAGCGGGTGCAATTTCCAACAATCGGCTAAAACTAGCGGGTTGCTGCTTCGCAAAAGACTTTTCGAAAAATGATCCGAATCCAATAAGACCATCAGTAATACTGAATGGATAGATTTGATCAATTTTTTTCAATAACCCGTCTAAAATTTGTCAATAGGGTGAAACTAAAAGTAATTCAATGAAATGGTGACGGACATGACAAAAGTAAGATTAGGGTATGTTGCAATGAGCGTGCATTTACAAAATTGTTCGCCTTCCCAGACGATGACATGGGCAAGCTTTCAAAAAATCAAAGATCGGGATGCGGCTATTAGAAAATTGGAGCGCATTGCCGTTTCCAATTTAAACAATGTTATGCGGCTATTAAAACATAATAAAGCGCATGATATTAATTTTTTTCGTTTCAGTTCAAGATTGATCCCTCTTGTGAACCACGAAGAATTAAAAAATTGGAACTATATGGATCCCCTTTACGAGATATTAGGGGAAATTGGTAATTTCATTGAACAACATGCAATGAGAATTGATTTTCACCCCGATCATTTTGTTTTGTTGAATTCTCCAGACTCAAACGTTTTTAAAAGGTCGTTGATAACGTTGGACATGCATGAATCACTTTTAATAGGAATGGGCGTTGATCCGGAACACCGCTGCGTTCTTCATGTCGGCGGAGGATACGGTGACAAAGAAAAAGCACTGGAACAGTTCATTCATAATTGGGGATTCTTACCTCATCGTTTGCAGCGGATGATCATGCTGGAAAATGATGATACAACCTTTACTTTGGATCATACGTTGTATTTGTGTGAAAAATTGAATATTCCTCTCGTATTCGATTTGCATCACCATATGGCCAACAACGAACAGGATTGGAAGGCGAATTGGGGGCGCATCCTTTCTACATGGAAACAATCAAAATTGCCGATAAAAATGCATATTTCCAGTCCAAAGAATGAAAAGGACTTCCGCGCTCATAACGATTTTGTAGATCCGGAAATGTTTATTAACTTTCTAAATGAAATCAAAGGAACAGTTGAACAGATCGATTGTATGGTGGAAGCGAAACAAAAGGACGCCGCTTTGTTTCGATTGATGGAAGACTTGCAGCAATATTCAGAAATTGAAAAGATGGATGGAGGAAGTTTTTTTATACGATAAACCCTTCTTAAATGGAAGAATCTACAACACCTTGACAAAATTTGACTGAAAAAAGCAGGCGGAATGGATTTGCCTGCTTTTCCCGCACAAACTATTTCATTGGCGTTTGATTGTTCATTTGATTGCCAAACGGCTGATACTGATTCATAATGGCCTGAGCCGTATTTTGTTGAAAAGTCGGAACAGGATAAAATCCTTTTTGATTCATATATTGCCATATTTCATATGCTTGTTCCGCACAGTTTTTCGCCCCTTGCACCAACATATTCCGGAATTCCCTGTCAGAGCACTCTAACGCTGCATGCATTCTTAATGTGGCGGAAGCTTTGGCGCAGCCGAGCATTCCTGATGCGACATCATGATCATTCATTTGATCGATAGAGCTGTTCGGTGTTTCTGGTGTGTTGCCAGACATGCCATAAGCCGGATTCACGCTCTTTGCCGTTCGATATGTTCCAATGTTTTGCTGGCTTTTGTTTCTTAACATTTGAACCATTGAATTGTATTCATTTGTCATGAAGTTAATTTGGTTTTGCAAAATGTTTTGCAGCTCAGGATCTTTGCAGTGCGGCTGATAAAGTTGAAATTGATTAATGCCGTCAATCGTGTCAGATAAAACTTCATGGATTTCCATCAATTCATGTGCACCTATCGTTGTGTTCATGGAAAAGGCCTCCTTATCATTTTTTCACAGTTAGTAGTATGTTAAAAATGCTTTCATTTTATACAGAAAAAAATCATCCCCTTTTGAAAAACAAGAGGATGATGTTAAGCGAGAATTTTGATAAACTCTTTTCCAGATCGAGTTTTATATATAAGCATTTGACTAAATTTATGAGGAAAAGATGTATACGCATTGATGTTTCCCAATTCATCAACCGAAAGCATCCAGCCGTCAGGCAGCTCTTTTTCAAAATATGAGTGAAACGACCGGATTTTTTCAGCTGATTCAGGGACAGCCGCTAAGCCTTCCGTCAGCTGATACCAAAGGCTTCTGATAGAATGCAATGCATCTTTTAATTGATATTCAATGGAAAGATCTTGAACACTTTGATAGGTCATAGTTTTCACTCCTTATAAAAACATTATAATAAATTGGAGTAAATAACTATGCCAAATTTTTTCCATCTCCTTGGCGACAACAAGGGAAAGGAGCGGGGAGTGATACCCGATTGTTTGAATCGTTGCCGGCCATCGAAAACAACATTCTTTTCCAAATGCAGAAAGTCCGGAAAAAAACAGGTTACCGTCAAAGATAACCTGTTTAGCATTTATCCGTTGAATTTTCTTGTTTTTCCAGTTATTCGCTTACCGTTTGCCGGGTTTCCGGAAGATGACTCATAACCAACTCGGTAAACATAATCTTTAGGAGCATGTACGATGTTGTCCATGTTATACTGCTTTACATTGTTTTGAAATTGGCCGCCCCTTGCATTTTGCGTCATTTTGTTTTACGCCTCCTTAAACATTGGTGAAGCGATTATATTTTCCCCTAAACGTCTATTTTCTGAACAAGGAAGATTTACAAGGCCGCCTTTTAAGGTAAATGATGAAATTCAAATTTCTTTTGTTAAACATTATAAAAAAGAAGTTCAGGATCATTTTCTGCGCTGCTGAACGGAAAGAAGGCAAAAGGGTGAATGCAGCTTTATAAAGAAAAAACGCGTATTGGGTGGATAAACGATTGGATGAAAATATTATGATTTCTTGCGTCGGAAGGCAAAGATCAGTTGCACAAAGCGGTCACAACCTGCAAAATTGCCGTTGAACAGCATGAACGAATAGAGGCCTGCTTACTTTCAAAAACGATTCATTGGATCCGGCTTGTTCATAAAAATCGAAAAAGCGCATTCGCCTACCTTTTAAACTGAACATCATTTGGGCTTACCATTTCATTTTTCTTTAATTGCAAATGCTTAAATGGGATGTCGGAATATAAATCAATATCGACTGTATAACGGGGGCGGTTTTTCACTTCGGTAAAGATCTTTCCAATATACTCGCCGATGATTCCAATCCCCATTAATTGCAGTCCGCCGATAAACCAAATGGAAATGATCAACGAGGTCCAGCCGGCATTTGTATTGCCAATCACCTTTTGCATCAATGCATACGAGCCGGTGATCCCGCCAAGCAAAAACAAGAAAAATCCAAGCAACGTGATGAATCGGATCGGTGCAACGCTGAATGAGGTAATGCCGTCAAATGCAAAAGACAGCATCTTTTTCAAAGGATATTTCGTTTTTCCCGCCAAACGTTCTTTCCGATCGTATAGCACTTTAGTTGATGGAAAGCCAATCAAAGGGATTATTCCCCGTAAAAATACATTGCATTCGTTGAAGCGTCCGAGTTCCTCAAGCGCCCGGCTGCTCATAAGCCGAAAGTCGGCATGATTCGGAACGAAATGCATGCCGAGTTTTCCCATGAGATAATAAAAGCCGATAGCCGTTGTTTTTTTCAAAAAAGTATCGGTTTTTCGGCTTTGGCGAACGCCATAAACAATATCGTAGCCTTCCTGATATTTTATGATAAAATCGCGAATAACAGACACATCATCCTGCAAATCTGCGTCAATGGAAATCACACAGTCGGATTTATTTTTGGCTGTTTCGAGCCCGGCCAAAAGCGCTTTTTGATGTCCTACATTACGGGCCAATTTCAGACCAAAAACACGATCATTCCTTGCACTTTCCATGGCGATGATTCTCCACGTCCGATCAATGCTTCCGTCATCGACGAATAAAATGGAACTTTCGGTTGAAATCAATTTTTCCGCTATTAAACTGTCTAAAACAGATGATAGTTGTTTGATGGTTTCCTCCAGCACCTCCTCTTCGTTGTAGCAGGGAACAACAATTGTTAAGACAGGCTGCGGATGATTCAAGTCCTTCACCTCTTTAAATGGTTATTTTACTTTGTATAAGTAGATCTTCCAAGCGGATTCCGGATGGCTGAACTCTTTCTTCAGTTCAAGATGATTGTTTTCCGCATTCAAAATGGGAACGGAAGAAAAAATATAGCGGCCGCCCATTTTTTGAAACTGAGCAGTATTGAGTTTTAAATGTTTAATCGTTTTGTTCGAATCTTTTTTATAGTCGTATTTTTTTCCGAGTTCATCCACAAAGAGATAACAGCGGCTGCCCCATTCGTCAAAATACTCTTTCAACTTTCGGTTTTTTTCGAGTTCACCTGCTATTATTTCCCGAAACTGATACTTGTATGTAAGGGGGTAAAAATTGTTATATGTATCCAAAGTATAAAAACCGTTATATTGAGCAATTGCCGGATGCAGACCAATGCTTGCCACCCTGTAAGATTTTTGCGGCAACCCGATGAATTCCTTGATCTCTAAAAACTGTTTCGTCGCATAAAATTCCCGAAATGACGGGGAATGGTTTATGATTCCGTAGCGAATTTCTTCATTAAAAGGAATGAAGATGAGAATTTGCAGGATCAACGCCAATTTGACGAAAATCCGCCACAGCTTCCCTTTACGCCATAAAATAAAACAGGCGATGGCAAAGCTGAGATAAATCACCAACGGGCGCAAAAAATGAAAACGGGCAAAATTAAACGTATTGAACAAACTGATTTTTTCTTTTAACGGAATCCACAGATTGTTAAACCAAAACGCATACCATAAGGAAAGGGCATAGTTAAGGGCAAATAAAAAAAGAAATACTTTTTCTTCCCTCCCTTTTTTGGAAAACATCACGATGCCGAGTGTTAAAAACAGAACGGGGAGAATGACGGCAGTATGGACGGTCATGACATGCGTATGCCCCAGTGCAAAGTTTTTGAATGAAAGACGAATGGAACGCCAAAATTCATGTCTTGATGAAACAAATTCCGTTCGCTGGGTCGGTTCATGAGAAAAAATGAGTGAATAAACGAGTCGATATTCCACTATAAGAAAAACCCCTGCCATAAAGGCGATGCTCCCCAAAAACGGCCAATTCCAATCCCGCTTCACGATCAAGTCGTATAACCAAAGAAACGTCATTGCTGTAAGAAAAAAGAAAAAGCCAAGGACAAAGCTTGAGTAGAAAGGCAAAAGAAAAAGAACTGCCCATTCTTTCCATGAAAAATCCCTTGAACGAATATTTAAAAAAGCCCATAACGCCAAAGGATGGCCAAGAGTGCTGAGCATTCCCGACGGCCAAAAAGGGGTCAAGGCAAAGGCGAGAGAGACCCCTATCCGGATCCAATATGCATCTTTGTCTTTTATGAAATGCTTTTTTAACAGCAAATACATTCCGATGAAAGCAAAAATTCTCGTAACGGTTTGACTTATGGCATAAGCGGTCATGGAAGGAAAAAGAGCATGAAGCAAGACAATGCCGCTAAATTCCGATCCGTAAGCATTGCGCGGTAGCCCATTGATCACTTGAGGAATTTTGGCGTTTAAACCGCCAAACAACTCGCCGCTTTCCGCCAAAACTTTATACCAAGCAATATTGGAATCCATATTATCATGAACGCGTATGTGGGCATCTTCTCCTAAAATATAAAGAGGGGAGACATATAGGAAAAGGATGGCAAAAGCGCAAAACAAATATTTTTTCTCTTCATTGATAGCAATGTTAAAGTTTGTCACTGCGAACACATCCGTTAAATATTCCTAGATTGCAAAAAAGGATCGACACAATAGATAGGATTTGATAAAATCCGCCGGAAAATACATGGGACGATTTTTCTTAAAAAAGAGTAAGGATGGTGCGGAGGAGGAGGAAACAAAGAATAAGCCGGATTGGATAATGGAAAGGACGAAATGTTTGAATCATGGCGATGATCAATCCTTTTGGTTATTTTTTTCGAATATAAGAGGGATGTTGTTTCGCGGATAAAAAAGAAAGGAAAGGGAAAGATATCAAAAACGGAACATAGGAACCAATTATATAAACATCCAGTGGTGAAGAAACGTGAAAATTGAAAGAATTGAAACTTTTCCATTGTTTTATAAACTTTCGCAACCATACGGCGACGCCAACGGCTATAAAAAATACAGGACTTGCTACTTGATTCGGATCATCACAACTAGCGGAGCGAATGTGTGGACTGGCTTCCGACATTACACGAAGGATTTCAAAAAAGAATCATTCCGTACTTAGCGGGAAAATCAGTTTTTGACCACCTTCCGATAATACATACCATTAAAAATGGCATCAGCGGGCTGCAGCCGCTGTCAGCATGGCGTTAAAGGAAATTACTGCCAAATATTCCAACCTTTCTATATGCGATTTATGGGGGGAAATTTCGCGATAATATCCCCGTTTATGCCTCTTTTCAATCTTATACGGACAGTAGCGAATGGATGAACATTTCTGCTGAGCGGATCGAAAAATCGATCATAAAAGGATTTAAACAAATAAAAGTCAAAATAGGCGGAAGATCATGGAAGGAAGACTTGGCTCATATCAAATTGCTGCAAAAATTGACAGAGGAAAGAATCTCTTTCATGTTGGACGCCAATCAAAGCTACGATTTGGCAACAGCCCGCAAATGGGAGCGTTATGTTTCCAAATGGCCAAATATTGTATGGTTGGAAGAACCGATGCCGATCAATAATGTGCCGGAATACCAACAGTTACGGGCAGCTGTTTCTGTGCCGATTTCAGGGGGGGAAAACGTCAAAAATGCGAAGCAATTTTTGCCTCTCCTTCGCCAAAATGCCTTAGACATTATCCAGCCGGACATATTGCATGTAAATGGAACAGAAGAATTTCGAGACGCCTTAAAGCTGGCACGCCATTTTGGAATAAGAGTATCTCCGCACAGCTATGACGGATCACTTTCGAGATTGTATACAATATTTGCTCAAGCAAGTTTAACTCCTTGGAGCAAAATGAATGGGGATAACATAGAGCCAATTGAATGGGATGTCATGGAAAACCCGTTTTCCGACCTTATTCCCATCCAACCTGTAAATGGACAAATTCAAGTTCCGGCTGGCAAAGGAATCGGAGTGGAATTGAATAAGGAAATCATTAAAACATATCTTTGGGACGGAACTGCTTATCAGGCTTAATCGTCGTTCAGAAGTTATGGGAAGGGAATGCATGTTTCTTCATTGAAGAGATATTCAGGTCATCTGAAAAATACGTTGATCTCCCATCATTTTTTACACTCCTTGCCCATCTATTCGCTTTAAGCGTTTCATGAGATGATCGATCTCCCCTTCAGTCCGAGGCACCAATAATTTTGATTTTTGCAAGGTGTTTTAACTTGTTCGTCGCTTTGAACAGATCCTTTGTAGCCAAACTTTTTGCTTTTTTGATCCTCTTTTGCATTCAACCACTGGACAGTTTGCTGCAAGATTGACAATGGGCTTGTGGCGTCTTCCATTAACTTTAACTCTTTCTCAATCCTCGTTGCTTTTCATTCCTACAATATCATGATTCACTTTTCCGTTTGAATTCCATAACCAAGCTTCTTAATTGAAGGGCAACTGGAAAAAGGCACGAACAAAGGTAAGAGGAGTGAGGATATAACGTAAAATAAATAAGGAAGAAGAAAGCTGTCTCTTGAAAAACTTTTGATGAGACAGCTTTCATTTTTAAAAATTTTACACAATATTTGTTACAATAAAATAGATTTTTACATTGATTGATGTCAGGCCGATAGATAGAAAGGAATGGGTTAAATGAAATGCTTTTCGATTGATTTAGACGGCACGCTGTTAAATTCGGAACATCAAATCCCTGATGAAAATTTAGCTGTGCTGCATGAATTAAGAGCACAAGGGCACGAAGTCATATTGAATACCGGCCGCGCTTTGCCCGATGTTATAAAAATCGAAGGAGTCGATCAGCTGGAAGTTCCGATTTTTTGTATTAACGGCTCGGCCTTATATTCAAAAGACAGGGATCTTTTATATGAAGCAACCATTGATGTTGATCGGTTCCGCGACATTTTTCAAACAGTAAGAGGGCTTGGCGCTGGTATTCTCGTCTACACGAACAAGGGCGGTATGCCTTCCACATTGCCGCCATTACATAAACGAGGATGGGATGAAATTGAAAAAATGTTTGCCGAATTTGATTATGACTCGATCTATCAGATCAAAAATTTAAAAATTTATAAGCTCATTGCATTGGTCAATCCAAACGAACCCGGCAAAATCGAACAAGTGAAAAAGGCGTTGCAAGAGCGCAGCGATATATCCATCGCATCGTCTTTCCCAAATAATCTTGAAATAACATCAAGTGAAGCGCATAAAGGAAAAGCCATATTGCGCTACCAAGAAATAAAAAAACTTAAATTTGAAGAAATTTATGCGTTTGGCGACGGCGGCAACGATCTTGCACAATTTGAAGTTGCCACCATTTCGGTTGCCATGGGAAACGCACCGAAGGAAGTGCAGGAAAAAGCGGACTTTGTCACAAAAACAAACGATGAGAACGGGTTTGCCTATGCGGTGAAAGAGATTTTGAAAATAGGGATTTTTTAATGCTGCCAAAAGGAAGGTTCATTCATTCTTTTCCTAAAACTTTTGGTTGAAAAGAAGGCAAATGTTATTGTTTTACTTGGCTAAATAAACAGGATCAACGACTTTGTTATACGAATACATCGTTTTCCCAATTTCGTACCGCTGTTTGAGCATGTCGGTCGAAACCTTGTGCGGCACATCTATTGGACATTTTGTTTCATACAGTAGCTGATGGATTGATAAGACTGAAAGGTCGCAATGAAATTTTGTTTTTAAGCGGCTTTTTCAATTAAAGGAAAATGGGGTTGTCCGAAAAATGATTTTTCAGCCCAATCACAAAAAAGTAAGACCAAAGAATGCTGTTAAATCAACATTCTTTGGTCTTTTATTTGGAAACATGTGACACTAAAATGGGCTTTTCAGACAGTCCCTCTTTAGGAAAATGCGTAATGAATAAATTTCTGTGGGCTTTTTTGACTTTGAAGCTACCCAAAACATTATTTTTCTAACTGTTTTTTCACTATTTTTTCAAGCCAGTTCCAAGGAATGAGGTTTTTGACTCTCACCATTGTTTTTGTACCTCTGCCAACAGGGTAGCGCAGTTTAGGGGAGGGAGTTTTCACGGCCTTCAAAATGGCTGCAACGACTTCATCCGGGTCACCGGCGGTTTCAGAGATGCGCTCGACTTTTTGAAGCATCTTCCCTTTAAAATCTGCATAGGGAGAATCTGAATCGTTTTTGATTAGATCGATTCCCTTTGACCAAATATCGGTTCTGTAAGAACTCGGTTCAATAAGGACAACTTTGACGCCAAACGGAAGCATTTCAAGACGCAGGGATTCGCTGAAGCCTTCAAGCGCAAACTTAGATGCCGCATATGGCCCTAACCCTGGAAAACCAAAGTGACCGCTTATACTGCTGATATTGATAATAAGACCTTTTCCTTTCTCCCTCATGGATGGAAGCACAGCCTTTGTAACGGCAATGGTTCCAAAAACATTTGTCTCAAATTGCTGTTTCCAGTCGTCAATCTCCGTCTCTTCCGCAAAGCCTCCTTGTGCATAGCCGGCGTTGTTAATGAGAATATCTATTTTTCCGTATCGGGCTAAAACATTTTTTATTACTCGATCCACCGCTAAAAAATCGGTTATATCCAACTCTGCTACCTCAATCTGATGGAATACACCATCTTTGTGAGCTTCTTCTTCTAATCGATGCCGTTTTTTTGCATTTCTCATCGAAGCAATGACTTGGAACCCTTCTTTTGCAAGTGCGATCGTTGTATGCAATCCGAATCCGCTTGATGCGCCAGTTATAAATGCAATTTTTGTTTCATTTTCCATTTTGGAGTCGCACCTCTTTATTCCGAATTATACAATATTCATTTTACTGTTTATTCGAAAAACGATGAGAACAATTTTCCGCAAAATTTTTAATAAACTGCCTGGAAATCATGAGAACGAAAAAATGTCTGCATTTCTATACATTTAGGAATTCGATGAAAGATGAAAAAGAAAAAATTATTTTCCGTTGTGCGGCGCTCCGCCTTTCAAAATCAGCAATTTGCCCGTTTTGACCAAGCCGTTTGCAAGATTAAAAAAGTTTCATGATAAAATGAATCAAAAAGGGTTTTAGCAAATAAGAACGAATTATAAAATAAATTTTCCTTCAAGGATGTGCAATCAAAATGAAAAAAAAGAAGAAATATTACGTTGTATGGAAAGGGGCAAAGACAGGGATTTTTACTTCATGGGATGAGTGCCAGCAATATGTCATCGGAATCCCCGGAGCCAAATTTAAGGCTTTTGCCTCGCTGGAAGAAGCAAAACAAGCGTTTGAACATGGCGACATTATTGCCAAAGCCGAGATAAAAACAAAAAAATATATCGAAGAGAGCATATCCGTCGATGCAGCATGCAGCGGTAATCCCGGACAAATGGAATATAAAGGGGTTTGCACCAAAACAGGACAGCAGCTTTTTCATTTCGGCCCTGTACTAGGGACGAACAATATTGGCGAGTTTTTAGCAATCGTTCACGGATTAGCGTGGCTGAAGCAAAAAGGAAAGCAACATCCCATCTACTCTGACTCGGAAACAGCGATCAAATGGGTGAAAGCAAAAAAAGCAAAAACTTCTCTTGTGAGAAACGAGGATACAGAACGTGTTTGGCAGCTCATTGATCGCGCGGAGCATTGGTTAAAAATCAATACTTTTGCCAACCCGATTCTTAAATGGGAAACCGATAAATGGGGCGAAATTAAAGCCGATTTTGGGCGAAAGTAACAATCTTTTTCAATCATCCGGCATGCAAAAAATTAATCTAATACGTTATTCGACTTTAAATGCCGCTTTGTCCCGTTTTTTCCTTTTTCTTTGATGGAATAAAAGAATGTTCAAAAAATATCTTTATAGTATGACATCCTCAAAGGAAGGGGCAAAGCATGAAAAGAAATGTTTTAACGTACATTTTCATTGCATTTTTAGCCGCCGTCCTATTCGGCGCCATTTTTGGATCCGCTGCTCAAATCGTAAAACCGTTCGGCGATCTGTTTTTAAATTTGATTAAATTTATTACAATCCCGCTTGTATTCACTTCTCTTGTTGCGGGTGCAGCCAGTACAGGGGATGTAAAGCAGCTTGGAAGATTAGGCGGCAAAACGATTGCTTACTATTTGGCAACGACGGCTCTCGCTGTATTTTTAGGATTGCTTTTAGGAAATATTTTTGTACCCGGGCAAGACGTAAACATAAAAGCGGATGAAGAAAACGTGGAACTTCAAAAACCACCTAGCATTATGGACACACTTCTCAACATTGTTCCGGCCAATCCGATTGCCGGACTCGCCGAGGGGAACATGTTGCAAATTATTTTCTTTGCACTTTTCGTTGGTATTGGCATTTCGTTGGCGGGAGAGAAGGGAAAGCCGATCTATCTTTTTTTTGACGGGTTTGCCGAAACTATGTACAAGATCACGAGCATTGTTATGGCAATCGCGCCCGTCGGGATTTTTGGCCTAATGGCGCCGATTGTCGGACAGCACGGTGTATCAGTCCTTTTCCCTTTGATCAAATTAATTTTAACAATAGCAATTGGCTGCCTTTTGCATGCCTTGATTGTGTACTCTTTAAGCGTAAAAATATTTGCAAAAATGAACCCGCGAAGATTTTTTAAAGGCATTGCTCCGGCAGCGATGGTTGCTTTTAGCACTTCCAGCAGTGCAGGCACTTTGCCTATTACGATGAAAAATTCCGAAGAAAACTTGGGAGTATCTAAAAAAATCAGCAGTTTTGTGCTGCCGCTCGGCGCAACGATCAACATGGACGGAACCGCTCTGTATCAAGGAGTATGTGCTTTATTCATCGCGCAGTTTTATGGTATTGATTTAACGATTTCCCAACAATTGACCATTATTTTAACAGCAACTTTAGCGTCCATTGGCACAGCCGGTGTACCGGGATCAGGATTAATTATGCTGACAATGGTGTTAACAAGTGTAAACCTGCCGTTGGCGGGAATTGCGTTGATTGCTGGTATTGACCGTTTTCTGGATATGTTTAGAACTTCGTTAAATGTTATGGGAGATGCGTCGGCAGCTGTTGTAGTGAATGCTTCTGAAGGAGAACCGTCCAATTTGGCGCAGCTTGTTGATCAATCGGTCAAGATGGAATAAATGGATGATTCAACCTTAATAAAACACTAATCTACCAAATGCCAAAAAACTATCACTAATGGCATTTTTTCCGGTTTTGGCAGAAATGGAAGAAGATCATAACGGTTTGTGAATAGGTATAATTGCAAAAGCAGGATTTGTTTCCATAAATTTAGAACTGGATGGCCGGAAAAGCTTTTGCAAAAAAGCGACAACCTCAACCTTAAGGAAGAATGACAGTTTAAGGCCACCGGCTGTCTGAACTTTCAAATGAAAGTTTATTTGTAATGCCGAGATTATTTTTGTTCTCTTTCAAAAATGAGCTGAATGGAAAGCGCCTGCCCGCCGGCACCGGTAGAGAGCGGTTCAAAAGTATGCAATCGCCACCCATTTTTTGCATAATCTCTGATGGTTTCCTCATAATTTTCCTTCGGTTTTCCCGAAAAAGCACCAAGTTCAATTTTTACAAATTATATTCAAATATTAATCTTTTTCCTTTCCCAATTTTTATACGAATTAGGAAGCTAAAAGTTACAATATCGTGATCACCGCGTAACCTGTTTTATCAATTGTTCAGTATCCCCCTTTTTTGTTCAATAATTTTTCCCTATTTCAAATTCCAAACAAGCTATACAGAAGGGAAAAGACATAAAAACCTTCATGGAGGCACAGAAAATACATAACCGCGATATTCATAAATGTTGGATGAAAAAAGAATAATTGCGAAATAGGGAAGGACAAGTTACACGTATGTAGTAGGCTCTATTTCTCTCCATTGCAGAACTAAAGGTCGAGCCAAAATATAAAAAATAAAGTAGTAACATTATTAATTTTCGAAATAGCGCTGCCGATATAATCAGTACATATGAATTATGAATTTTGAAGGGGATATCAACATGCTTAAAAAGAAAAAGAAAAAAGAACTTACTTCTATCTTTGGAAAACAAGTGGATCTAGAGCAAATCAAACTGGATGTGACAAATGAAAAATATCAACGACAAATTGCCATGATTGGCCTTTCCAAAGACGATCTTGTCTGCACTTTTTTATTAAAAGATGTGATCCATGACAATATAGCCAATATTACCGATGCATTTTATGAAGTCCTTCATCGAGAACCTTTTTTGATCGACTTAATTAACAAGTATAGTTCAATAGATAAACAAAAGGAAAAATTGAAAAACCATGTATTGCTCATGTTTAACGGATCCTTGACAGATGAAGATATCAAAAGAATGAAGCGGATTGCAGCAGCCCACGTTCGCATTGGTTTGGATTCCATATGGTATATGAGTTCGTTTCAGCAGTTGCAGAAATCTATAATTTCTGTCGCTGCCAACGCATGTGAAACGAAGGAAGAATTTCACAAGGCAGTCAGCTCCATCACAAAAATGATCAACTTTGAACAGCAGATTGTATTGGAAGCATATAACACGGAATATGAAAAAAAACGGCAAAAAATCGAGAAAGACAAACAAGAGCTTCATGAAAAAATCGCTCAAACTTCGGTTCGTCTTGCAAGTCTGATTGAAGCAGCCGATTCATTCATTAAAAAAATCAACGAACAATCCAAGCAAATTGCACAAATCGCCGCCGAACGATTTGAAACAGCAGCATCATCTGAATCGGAGGTCAGCTCAAGGAAAGAAGATTTGCAATATCAGTCCGGCCTGATGAATGATATTAAAGAACTGACAGATAACATTGCGTTAAAAATAAAATCGCTTGAACAAACTTCTGAAAAAATTAATCATGTCGTTTCCATTGTCACTTCCATTGCTGAACAAACCAATCTTTTGGCTTTAAACGCAGCAATTGAATCGGCACGCGCAGGAGAATATGGGAAAGGTTTTGCCGTTGTTGCCAGTGAAGTGAGAAAGCTTGCGGAAGAAACAAAAAATTCCGTTCTGGGAGTTTCCCAATTCATTGAAGAAATCAATTCTAAAATTGGCGATATTGCCTCATCTATTGGGGAAGTAACAGAGATTACAGCCTTCGGTACAGAAAGAATGAAGGAGATGAGCCAATATTTTGACAATATCTTGTATGCTGTCGACAAAAACAAACAACAAACTGAAAAGACGAAAGATGAACTAGAACATTTTGCGAAAATTATCGATGACATGGCAAGTTCGATCGTTCAAATAAAAGAAAATTCAGAATATTTAAAGGATATATCAAATTCTTTCCGTACGGTGTGAAGAATGGAAATTACCGTCCAACCCACCTTTCTATTCCTGGCGAGAGGCGGGTTGGTTCATTTAGTGAATAATGTTAGCCTCATATCCTTTCAGTTCCGCGAACGGCGTTATGCTGCAAAATACATATGAAATGGAATACCTACGTGTATTTGTTTCATCCAATGTTCAGGTCTTTTTCTCTTTTTTGATCATAAATGAATCGGTATATGCCGTTATCATCACAAGTTGGTTTTCAGCCTTCTAGTCGTTTCACTCACAGCAATATGCCTTGACGCAAGTGCGTCCAACCCGCTGTTTGATTGTCCTCCAGCAAACTCCGAAATGCCTCAATGAACCAATATGACAATTATCACATTTCTTACATGACAAATATGACTACACAGATTGATTTTTCTCTTGTAAGATTGGAACTATCAAATGAAGAAGGGAATAAAAAAATGACGAAAGAAATGCAAAAAACATTGAGAAAGCAAATGGCTCCTTATGAAAAACCTCACACAATGAACAGCATTTGGCAGCTTATAAATACAATAGTGCCGTTTTTTCTGTTATGGTTTTTAGCGTATCAAAGTCTATCCTTTTCTTATGTTCTTACTCTTATGATTTGCATCATTGCGTCCGGATTTTTAGTGCGTTTGTTCATCATTTTCCACGATTGCTGCCACTACTCCTTTTTTAAAAATCGCCTTGCTAATCAAATATTGGGAACCATAACCGGTATTTTAACATTATTTCCGTATAGCCAATGGCAGCACGACCATTCTGTCCACCACGCCACCAGCTCTAACTTAGATAAGCGTGGGACAGGGGACATATGGGTGCTGACCGTTGATGAATATATGTCGGCGCCGATTTTGACAAGATTAGCCTACAGGCTGTATCGAAATCCGTTTGTGATGTTTGGGTTAGGATCGATCTACGTTTTCCTTATTAAAAACAGGTTCAACAGAAAAGGTGCGAGGCTAAAGGAACGCCTCAACACATATATAACAAACATTTCAATCGCTGGGGTCGTTGGGCTGCTTGCTTGGACGGTCGGATGGGGGCCGTTTCTTTTCATACAAGGCACCATCTTTTTTGTTTCAGGTTCTTTAGGTGTTTGGCTTTTTTACGTGCAGCACACATTTGAAGATTCTTATTTTGAAGAAGATGAAAACTGGGAGTACGTAAAAGCAGCCATTGAAGGGAGTTCATATTATAAGCTTCCGAAACCGCTGCAATGGCTTACCGGCAACATTGGCTTCCACCACGTCCATCATTTAAGCCCAAGGATCCCGAATTATAAACTGGAAGAAGCGCACAATCAAACGTATCTTTTACAGAACGTGCCAACCATCACTTTAGCGACAAGCTTAAAATCACTCCGATTCCGCTTATGGGATGAGCAAGCGAAAAAGTTTGTCGGGTTTAATGGTTTGCCGAAAAAGAAGGAAAAAAGGCATAGAGCCCATATGAAGTCTGAATTGTAAATGTATCCGTTGCCTTGTGGGAAAGAACGGCAAGATTTTTAAGACGCAATGATCCTTTTTATGATAAAATGAAAGGAATACCAATGGATTAAAATTTAAAGAGGATTTTGACCATGCAAAAAAATATGATCTTAGAGAAATTTTCGGGAATTTCTCCTTATATATGGAGCTCTTTTAGCATACTGCCGTTCTATTTTATTTTCCAATCTTCCTCTACAAAGGAAATCATTGCTGGGATCGTGCTGACCATTATCTTTTTCTTCGCTTATCGTTTAGCTTTTATATCAAAAAAATGGCCCGTTTATTTGTGGACTTGCATTTTGATCGGCATTTCCATCACGATGACGATCCTTTTCCAATTTGTTTATTTTGCTTTTTATATCGCTTACTATAACGGCCAGATAAAAAACCGCATCGCTTTCTTGACGTTATATTTGATTCATCTAGCCGCCACGACCATCTCGATCAATTATAACGTGGTTCTCCAAGAAAAGTTGTTTTTAAAGCAATTGCCGTTTGTCATCATTATTTGGGTCAGCGTCATCCTTCTCCCGTTCAACATTTATAATCGAAAAAAGCAGGGACAGCTTGAAGAACAGCTTGAAGATGCCAACAAAAGAATTGCCGAGTTGGTAAAACAGGAGGAGCGCCAGCGGATTGCCCGCGATCTTCATGATACGTTAGGTCAGAAGCTTTCCCTCATCGGTCTAAAAAGCGACTTGGCAAGGAAATTAATTTACAAAGACCCCGAACAGGCCCGAAGCGAGCTGAAAGACGTTCAACAAACCGCAAGAACAGCATTGAATGAAGTAAGAAAGATGGTCTCGCAAATGCGCGGTGTTCGATTAAAAGAGGAAATCATACGCATAAAACAAATGCTCCAGGCAGCTCAAATTGATTTAATAGCTGAAGAAGAACTCACCCTCACAAACGTATCCCCGTTTCTTGAAAATCTGTTAAGTATGTGTTTGAAAGAAGCGGTAACTAATGTTGTAAAACATAGCAAGGCTTGCACTTGCCGTATTGCCATTCGCCAATCGTGGAACGAAATATGGATTACTGTGCAAGACGACGGAATCGGCATCGTGGAGAGTCAAGATCTTGCAAAAGGGAACGGACTGTTAGGAATGAAAGAACGTCTGGATTTTGTGAACGGCAGTCTGGAAATCTGTTCAGAAAAAGGAACTGCATTAATCATGAAAGTACCGAACATAGTCAAGCAGACCGTTAAGGAGGAGCTAAAATGATTCGAATCGTCATAGCTGAGGACCAGCAGATGATGCTGGGAGCCTTAGGAACCCTGCTCAACTTGGAAGAAGATATGGAAGTGGTCGGAAAGGCAAGCAATGGAGAAGAAGCTATTTCTCTCGTGAAGCAATATCAGCCTGATGTTTGCATCATGGATATTGAAATGCCGAAGAAAAGCGGACTCGAGGCAGCGGAAGAGCTGAAAGAGCAAGCAGTTAAAGTGATTATTTTAACAACGTTTGCCCGTGCCGGTTATTTCCAGCGGGCTTTAAAAGCACGTGTAAGCGGCTATTTATTGAAGGACAGCCCCAGCGAGGAGCTGGCAAGCTCAATCCGAAGCATCATGGCTGGCAGGCAAATCTATGCGCCAGAACTAATGGATGATGTATACAGTGAAGAAAATCCTCTCACGGAACGGGAAAAAGAAATATTAGAACTCGTAGCCGATGGGAAAAACACGAAAAAAATCGCGGACGAACTTAAACTAAAAACAGGCACGGTCCGAAACTATATTTCAACGATTTTGGATAAGCTTGAAGTAACGAACCGGATCGAAGCGATAAAACAATCCAAAGAAAAGGGATGGTTTAAATAGACATGGAAAAATGGATTTTCGCGACAAAAGCAAAACAGGAACCTAAAACTTGCCGATCGTGCAAAATGAACAGTAATGAACACCTTTTTCCCCCTAAGCACGAAAAGTTCCTGAATATATTCTCCTGAAATCATGAGATACACGTTCCGCTTGCCAATGATCCATTCCCATCATTATTAACCATATTTAGGGCACCCTATTAGAATATTATACTTTTCTAGAGAAAACGATTTTTATATGATGCTTGTTTATCTGTTTTAAGTTTCTCGATCAAAAAATATCTCTTTGTGAGCGTCAAGTTTCCTAGTATATGGATTGTAGCATCCTATTGTTTTTCATAGATAGGTTTATTGCATAAGATCTGACATGTTTTTTGCGTTTCCCCGCTTTCTATTGCTTGATATTATCAACCATTGAACCAGCAATGCCGCCAATACTAGACAACCTGCAGCGAACGGAAGGGTGGAAGGAGCCAATCCGGCCAGCAACACTATTCCTCCAAGAGCGGAACCTACCGCACTTCCTAAATAATTAGCGGAACTGTTTAAAGCGACAACAGCTGCGCCGTGATTATGCTGCAAACGTAGCAGTTCATGTTGTTGCGGTGCTTGCGAAGCCCAGCCCATCGCCCCCCATACAATGAAAGGCAAAAAGGATAGGATCGGAAATGGCAGTGCGAATGGTATGCTGAACATAGCGAAAGCCATGATGGCTAAAATGCCAGCCATGAGCAGCTGCGGCCGTCCCGTCCGATCGATGAAAGCGCCAACGGAAAAGCTCCCGACGGCTCCCCCAATGCCCCATGCCCACAGATAAGGTGCAATGCTGCGGGTGTCTTTTAAGTTATCCAAAATGGTTGAAATATACGTATAAAGTCCCAAACTGGCAATGCTTGTCATAAATGTTACACCGATGATTGCGGCAACCCGTCCGTTGGCCATCATGGCAAAACGTTGCTGCAGCGATGGCGGCGCCGAAGCTGGAAAGTTCGGAAACGAAATGATAATCCCGATCATAGCGGCAAAACCTAGTGCAGTGATGAACCAGAGAGTTGTTTGCCAATCCAAATGTTCAGCAATGAACAATCCGAGCGGAACGCCAGCAACCGTTCCCGTGCTCATGCCGCCGAGCGCTATGCCTAGAGCGCGGCCGCGCATCCGTTCGGGAACAAGAGATGCGGCAGCAGCTGCTGCCAACGGAGAATAAAGCCCTGCTCCGATGCCAGCAATTGCACGAGCTATCAACAGCATGGAGAAACTCGGGGCTAGTGCGCTGGCTCCATTGCCTATTGAGAATACGGCAAGCGCCAGCACTAAAATGCTGCGCATTGGTTTACCAGCCAACAACGTCGCAAAAATCGGAGCCGCCAGTGCATAGCAAAAGGTAAAGATACTTACTGCCTGACCTGCTTGTGAAGCGCTAATTTTAAACGTTTCTTCCATTTTCGGCAGCAAACCGGAGATGACATAGGCATCAAATCCGAGAGCGAACATCCCTATCGTGAGCAGAAAAACTTTTCGCATCATAACCTCCATTTTCACTAAATCTTTTCATATGAAAAAATTGTTCTTTATTTTCACTTTACAAAACGAACTTTAATATGTCTAATATATATTTAAATCATTATTAATATGTTAAAAATATTAAAAAGGAGAGGCTTTACGTTGGAACTTCGCCATCTGAAATATTTCATCACAGTCGCAGAAGAATTGCATTTTGGCAAAGCTGCTGCCCGTTTAAATATAGCGCAGCCGCCATTAAGTCAGCAAATTCGCCAATTAGAAGAGGAAATAGGTGTGCCGCTTTTCCAGCGGACGAAAAGAAAGGTAGAGCTGACAAAAGAAGGAGAGGTGTTTTTGGAAAAAGCTTATCAAATTTTGAAGTACGTAGAGGAAGCGGTCGAAACAGTAAAAATGGTAAACCGTGGAGAAGCCGGGCAAATCGTGATCGGTTTTATCGCCTCAGCTGCCTATGATCTTCTTCCTGTTATTTTAGAGCACTATCGAAAACAATACCCGAATATTCATATCGATTTGCAACAGCTGACGACAAGAGAGCAATTGAAAGCTTTGCAAAAAGGCCTTATTGATATAGGAATACTTTGCCATCCTTTCAACATACAAAATGACAGCATTCAGGTTGAAGTCATTCGACAAGAACGAATGGTGCTAGCATTGCCAAAGGATCATCCGTTGGCTGCCAAAACCTCGCCGATTAAACTGGAAGATTTAGCAAACGATCCATTCATTTTAACAGGAAGAAAGGCGAATCAAACTCATTATGATGCAGTAATGAATTGTTGTTATCAGGCGGGATTCCATCCGAAGGTAGTACAAGAAACGCAAGAATTGCCTACTGTCTTATCTCTTGTTTCCTCAGGAATGGGTGTGGCGATCGTACCGGCTTCTATCCAACGGGTATTAAATAATAATGTGGTCTATCGTGAGATTCGGAATAATCCAATTACCACTACAACGGCCTTTGCGTGGAAAAGCGGCAATTTATCTCCAACTGTCCATGCATTTCTCGATTTCATGAAAAAGTCTGTCATCCCGCTTTTTCATAGGAATGATCTTGGTTAGAAGACATTTTTAAGAAAAATATGAAAAAAGCGATCTTCCGTTTCTTTTCTTTTCCAGTAGCAGACAAAGGTCCGAAAATCTGACCGATTTATGATTTTATAAAAATAGGTTTAAGTCATCCGGAGAGGATTGATTATGCCAACGCGGCTTACTTATATCCCTATTTGAATGGAAGATGGTTGTTTCTTTCGATGGGGACTTTGTTTTTCCTTAATTAAAATTAGTAGATCGGCAGGATGTTTTAAGAAAATAAGAATTTTGCTCCCAGAAGGTAGGAATAATTAGAAAAATCACATTAAAAACCACTGGAGGGAAAAGGGGGGAATGTAAACAAATACGAAAAGTTGAACGGAAAGATATCCAACAACTGTTAAATTTAATTCATTAATACATTGTCGACTTCTATAAAAGGACTAAGCCGGCTAAGAAGTGTTGAAAGGATTTGGTAAAGCATTTGTGATACCCCGCTTGCAGGAGACATGTCACAGACAAGATGAGTATTATTAGGTCTTGCTACTGTATTTCTCATTCAGCACTCTTCATGATGTGATTAGAAACTGTACTGCTATCACTTAAATCTAGAACCTTAGATCATGAAGACAAATATACGATATTCTCCTATTTATAAAAAGGGATAAGCTTTAATTCTATTACGAATATGTAAAATCGGTGTCTTCTTCATTGATCGTTTCAATTTTCCGACCTTCCTAATCTCGTTCGAATCATACGTTTATTTTAAGCAAACACTTCAATCCCTCCATTATCGTTTATAGAACAATACGGCGAACTGAAGGAAGTAATTGCATCTAAAATAAAAAGCGTTGACTTTTAGAGCAATGTTTTGTAATATTGAGACCATAAATACCCATACATGTATGTGTAAGATGATTAGTTTAAACCAAATTTACAACATTCGATAGGAGGAAGAAGGGAATATGTCTGTAAAAACCATGACTGTAAAAGAAATTGCAAACAAAATCATCCAAGGGGAAGACTTGTTTATTGTCGATGTCCGCAATCAAGAAGAGTTTGCCGATTGGAGAATCGAAGGAAAGAACGTACAAGTTATGAACATTCCTTATTTTGAGGTTCTTGATGGTGTGGATCCATTCCTCGAACAATTGCCGAAAGAGAAAGAAAACGAAATTTATGTGGTCTGCGCCAAAGGCGGATCTTCGCTATTTGTTGCCGAGCAACTTGAACAAGCAGGGTTTTCTCATGTATATTCCATTGAAGGCGGCATGAAAGCGTGGAGCGAGCATTTAGAACCAGTCAAAATCGCCGAGCTGAAAAACGGCGGTGCCATTTACCAATTTGTCCGTCTTGGGAAAGGCTGCCTGTCCTATTTGATCGAATCAAACGGAGAAGGCGCACTCATTGACACAAATCGCATGACTGATGTATACATTCAGTTTGCGAAGGAACGCGGGATTGTCATTAAACATGTAATTGACACCCATTTGCATGCCGACCATATTTCCGGCGGCCGCAAGCTGGCTGAACAACTTGGAGCGATGTACTATTTGCCGCCGAAAGATGCAAAAGAAGTGACCTTTCCCTATGCACCCATTCTAGATGGGGATCGCATTCAGGTCGGCCATACAGTGATCGAAGCTCTGTATTCACCGGGACATACAATTGGCAGCACTTCGTTTATTGTAGATGACCAATATTTATTAACTGGAGATATTTTATTTATCGATTCCATCGGCCGTCCGGATTTGGCTGGAAAAGCGCAAGATTGGGTCGGGGATTTGCGCAAGACATTATATGAACGCTATAAACAATTAGCAGATAAGTTTTTGGTTTTGCCGGCGCATTTTATGGAACCGAACGAAATGAATGACGATGGAAGTGTGGGAACTACATTAGGTATGCTGTACACAAAAAATCATGGTCTAAATATCCCGAGCGAAGAAGAGTTTCGAAAAACGGTGACGGAAAACTTGCCTCCCCAGCCGAACGCTTATCAGGAAATTCGGCAAACAAATATGGGAAAGCTACATCCAGATGAAGAGCAGCAGCGCGAGATGGAAATCGGTCCAAACCGTTGTGCAGTCCGGTAATGACTAAAAAAAGGGGAGACTTGAATCATTCATACCGAGTCTCCTTTTTCTCCCTCCGCAAATATTTTTTAAATTAAGGAAATGGAGGAAGGCTATATTGATGGCTAACAAGTATAGACAATGCCTCTGTTCCAAAATTTGTTTAGAAAAATAAATCGGTTGATTATATACTTATACATGTATATAATTGTTCATAAATAAAAACAATGAATGAGGTGAAAAGAAAAATTGGAAGGAATACTGCTTTTGGCTTTATTTATTTTGTTATCAATATCTGTCTATCGGCGGTATTATCCAGTAAGAGGAGTTCCGTGTGTTGACTACCGCGATGAAAGTATAAATTCTTTAACAATTGTAGATCTTCGTGATTACAACGAAAAAACGAATCATCATCCCATTGCGAATTCCTTAAACATACCGTTTGCTTATTTAAAACGGCATGTTTATGAAATTCCTAATAAACCAATCCATGTGATTGTAAGTGATGAAGCAGGAAAAAATTTAGGCATTCGCTTTTTACGCAGCCGCGGCTTTAAAGTGAAGAGCTATTCAATGGCCGATTGTCCTTGCAAAGAAAGGAGAAATGCCAAATGGAATACAGCAAAGAAATCAAAAACCGCCTAAAACGAATTGAAGGACAAGTAAAAGGGATTATTGGTATGATGGAACAAGAAAAGGACTGCAAAAGCGTGATTTCTCAACTTTCTGCTGCACGAAACGCTATCGATCGCACTATTGCCGTTATTGTTAGTTCCAACTTAGAGCAATGTATCCGTGAAAGTTTAGAAAATGGAGAAAAAACTGAACACCTTGTAAAAGAAGCTGTAGAGCTGTTAGTAAAAAGCCGATAAAAGAACGTCAACTTTTCAAAGAAAAGTTGACAAATTTTTTTCTTTTTATTAATATACCTATAGGGGTAATGGTAAAAGATAAAGGAGGTCATTGACAATGAATGCAGATAAAGTATTAAATGCAAAGGGTTTAGCATGTCCAATGCCAGTCGTAAGAGCAAAAAAAGCGATTGATGAGTTAAAAGCCGGTCAAGTTTTAGAGGTGCATACAACGGACAAAGGTTCCAAAAACGACTTGACCGCTTGGGCAAAGGCAAGTGGGCATAAGGTTGTTAATATGAAAGAAGAAAATGGTGTTTTTACGTTTTGGATCCAAAAGGGATAATTTTTGCTATCCTTTATACCCCTATAAGTATTTCAGAAAGAAGGTGGGAAACAAGTGTCGCAGCAAAAGAAAAAAACAACGATCATTTTATTTAGCGGTGACTATGATAAGGCGATGGCAGCGTATATTATCGCGAACGGCGCTGCTGCCTATGACCATGAGGTTACAATTTTCCATACGTTCTGGGGGCTTAACGCATTGCGTAAAGATTCGACAGTTCCGGTGAAAAAAGGATTATTAGAAAAAATGTTTGCGAAAATGATGCCGCGTGGTGCGGATCGCATGGGACTTTCGCGAATGAACTTTGGCGGAATCGGCCCGAGGCTAATTAAGCGGGTAATCAAAAAACATAATGCCGTGCCGCTGCCGCAATTAATCGATATGGCAAAAGAACAAGGAATAAAGCTGGTTGCTTGCCAAATGACAGTCGATCTTTTAGGACTGCAACAGGAGGAATTGATAGACGGCATCGAATTTGCAGGGGTTGCTGCGTATTTAGCAGATGCTTCTGAAGGAAATGTAAATTTATTTATTTAAGGTGAGTGAAGTCTTATGATCCAAACCATCATCAATATTTGCTTATTTCTATTGTTGATATGGTTTATTGCCAACCGGCTTCTGCCTCCGAAAGGGGTGCGGATCATATCTGCAGCACAACTAAATCAGGAATTGCGAAAAAACAGTGTCCAATACATTGATGTACGCACACCGATGGAATTTCGCGCGAAGCATATTCCTGGTTTTAAAAATATTCCCTTGCAGGAACTTCCAAATCGGGCTCTTGAACTATCGATAGAAAAAGAAGTTATTGTGATTTGCCAAAGTGGAATGAGAAGCGCCAAAGCAAGCAAATTTTTAAAGAAATTAGGATTTCAACGTGTCACCAATGTAAAAGGAGGTATAAATGCTTGGTCATGAAGGAGGTCAAACGGATGAAACAACTGACGGCAAAAGAAGTTGAGACGCTGTTCCGTGAAGGGAAAACATTCAATATTATTGATGTCCGCGAAGCAGAGGAAGTCGCATCCGGAAAAATTCCTGGTTCAATAAATATTCCGCTGGGACTGCTCGAGTTTCGCATGAATGAACTAGATAAAGAAAAAGAATACATTCTCGTCTGCCGTTCTGGCGGAAGAAGCGGCCGAGCTGCACAACTGTTGGAAAGTTACGGATATAAGGTCATCAATATGACAGGCGGTATGCTGGAATGGGAAGGTCCTGTAGAATAGCAATCCCATCATTTAAGGAGGAGAAAATAATGATTCAAGTGGATATGACAGTAGACGCCAAAGGGTTGTCTTGCCCTATGCCGATTGTCAAAGCGAAAAAAGCGATTCATGAGTTGCAGCCGGGACAAGTGCTAGAAGTACAGGCAACGGACAGAGGATCGAAAGCGGATATGAAAGCATGGGCAGAAAGCACTGGGCATCACTATCTCGGTACAATTGAAGAAGAGGGGGTATTAAAACACTATATTCGTAGAGCAAGCGAGAGCGAGGCAAAGAAGGAAGCGACATTCTCCCATGTCATTTCCAATGAGGAATTAGCGAACAAAATGAATGATGCGTCAATTATCATTTTAGATGTCCGCGAATCGGCAGAGTTTGCGTTCGGGCACATTCCCGGTGCGGTTTCGATTCCTCTTGGAGAATTGGAGGAAAGGATCCATGAACTCCCGCAAGATAAGAACATTTATGTGGTCTGCCGTACGGGAACGCGCAGCGGTTTAGCAGCCCAAAAATTAGCGGAAAAAGGATTTTCAAACGTATGGAATATCGTTCCCGGCATGTCTGAATGGAATGGGCCGCTCGAACAGTTCAATCAATGATTGAACGGCATTTTTTGGTTGTGAATATACCGTATGAGGTATAAATATCAGCAAAAGAAACCCAATTTTTTTGTTGTATGAAGAGCGAACGATTTCTTCGATTGGAAAATTAAAGGCGATAATTTTGAATATTGAAATGTTCCTTATTATGATTTAATCAATGTGCCAAATCAGTGTTCGATTGCATTAAGGGGCGAAAACTCATTTATTTCCTTGGGCACAAGTCAACGGGCATGCGATGACAAAGAAGAAAATGGTGTATAGATATTCGTATTAAAAAAGGATGATTCACTTACTAGCGGGGTGCGTATATGGGTACCCCCAATTTTAACAAAATCAAAGGGGCAGTATATCGATGGAAATGACCTTCAATTATATTATCGTGATTTTCCTTATTGGTTTTATCGGTTCCTTTCTTTCTGGCATGGTTGGCATTGGCGGTTCCATTATTAAATATCCGATGCTTCTTTACCTTCCGCCGTTTTTTGGACTTGCCGCCTTCAGCGCCCATGAAGTATCGGGGATCAGTGCTGTGCAGGTATTTTTCGCGACGATTGGCGGTGTTTTAGTCTATCGGAAAGGCGGATATTTAAATAAGTCGTTGATTCTTTACATGGGGATCAGTATTTTAATTGGCAGTTTCATTGGCGGATATGGCTCTAGGGTAATGAGTGAAGGAAGCATAAATCTTGTTTACGGAATTCTAGCAGCATCAGCTGCTATCATGATGTTTGTTCCAAATAAAGGGATTGATGATATTCCGTTGGACAAGGTGACCTTTAATAAATGGCTGGCAGCGGCGCTTTCATTTATTATCGGAATTGGATCAGGAATTGTTGGGGCGGCAGGCGCATTTCTTTTAGTGCCGATTATGCTTGTGGTGCTAAAAATTCCAACTAGAATGACAATTGCTTCCTCATTAGCGATTACATTTATTTCCTCAATCGGATCGTCGTTTGGAAAAATCACAACGGGTCAAGTTGAATTCATCCCTGCGATTATTATGGTCATTGCAAGTTTGATTGCATCTCCATTAGGCGCAAAAGCAGGACAAAAAATGAGTACAAAAGTGCTCCAAGTGATTTTAGCTGTCATAATTTTAACGACGGCAGGGAAAATTTGGATCGATATTCTTTAAGTTTTGTATAGATCAAGAAAAGAAGGAAATATCTCTATCTTAAGAGTGATAAGGAGGGGAACTTTATGTTGAATAGGAAGCCATGATGATGAACATAGGTATGATGTTAAATATGTTATTTTGGATTATTATTATTATTGGATTTGCAATATATGGGATGATCTTGTTAATCATGAAACCATTTGAAAATAAATCAAATCATGCAAAGCGCGACTTGCCCGGGGAGAAATTGATGCAGAAGAATATGAAGAGAATAAACGGCTATTAAAAGATTAATGAGTCGTCTTTATATTTCTTCAAAAAATTTGAAGTACATATGTAAGATAGCATGAGATATGTTAGAGAATAGACAAATCTCCATATTTTCATCAAATTTATTGTCTATAATGGTTTTAAAACAAAGGGAGGGATCATAGATGAAAAAGAAAATTGCGTTTGTTTCTTTATTTGTACTGGCAACATTGTTAGTAGTTGGACAGTTTTCTTATGCGGAAAAGTCATGATGAATGGAAACGGTATGATGAAGATAATGGAAGTGATGAATTCACCTCAAGGATAAAAAGTGATGAAGGCATGCGGATAATTCATGGAATCTTTTAATAAAGCTGAATAAAACCAGTGTAAAAATCGATAAAAGCCCTTCTTTTATTTTTTGTTTAAAATCCATTGTTTGGAAGGAGATTTTCACACTCATTTATAAGATTCAGCAATTATCCATCCAGAATTGATTAAACTCGCGGATGAAACAGGAAACCCGATACAATTAGAAAAAACGATAGTTAATTCAAAAGATAAAATTCATGTGTTTAGCCGAATAAAAAACGATAATTGCAATATTAAATGCAACGATTGATAAAAAACAAGGTAAACCGTAAACATAAAGAACAGAAAGATGGCACGAACAAATAAATCAATTGCGATCGATAACCAAACACCAACTATACCCATTCCTAATTGAATTCCCAATATATAAACGCCTACAAACATTCCTATTGCTGTACTGTACATTGGACTTTTTGTATCTCCTGTCCCCCTGTAAAGCGCCTGTTAAAACCTTTGCCTTTTCAAAATCCCCGGCTCCTATATAACGAGCAACAAGCGAAAGACGGTACCTACTCCGATTGCCATAAAAACCGCTATATATACAGCTAAGACAGGCATTAGACACACCAACTGCAGTAACTTCATTTAATCCGAGTTTAGAGACAAAAAGAGTATCTACAAAAAAACCACAGTTTGGAGAATATCTTCAATCATGGATGAAACAGCCAAAGAAATCATGGAAATCTTTTGTTTGGTTGTTTGCTCCTGAATAATGCGTTCAGAAAACATACCAATCACTTCCTAATGTATGAAATTTTTGCTTTCTTAAAATATTTACCGCTCCACAATTTCTGCAAAATTCATTGTTACAATTTGGTCATCAGTAAGAAAAGAAGGTGAGAAAAAGGGTGTATTCGTTTTTTAGTGAAATAAGCAACCTTCTCAGTCAACCGTTACTAAATATTGCAAATAGCACGACAGCGATTCCCATTTTGTCATCGTTTGTTCTTGGTATAGTAGGAGCAATGGTTCCTTGTCAACTCACGGGCAACTTAGGGGCAATCACAATGTACAGTCATCAATCCTTGCAAAAAGGGATTGCGTGGAAAGAGCTGCTCCTATTTATTTTCGGAAAAATCATTGCTTTTTCCGGTTTAGGTTTGATGGTCTGGTTGATGGGGAAAGAGATTCAAAGTACACTAACATTATATTTTCCATGGTTAAGAAGGCTTGTTGGCCCGATTCTCATTCTTGTTGGCTTATATTTGTTGGGCCTTTTTAAAATGTATTGGAACGTCAAATTGTTCAAAGTACCTGAAAGATGGTTAAAAGGAAAAATCGGTTCGTTTTTCATGGGATTTGGATTTTCATTAGCTTTTTGTCCAACGATGTTTATGTTGTTTTTTGCCACTCTCATGCCTCTCGTTTTTTCAACGTCGTATGGGGTGCTATTACCGGGCATCTTTGCCATTGGAACCTCTGTACCGGTTATTTTCTTCATTATCATCCTTTGGTACTTAGGATTTAGCGGCGCTTTTATGAGGAAAGGAAAACAAGCAGGAAGGTACGTCCAGAAAGCAGCCGGAATCGTGATGGTTTTCCTTGGAATCATAGACACCATCACATATTGGTTTTAAAGCTAGAAATCAAAAGGGGGTATTGAAGGCTCTTACATAATGACTGGGATATGTAATAATCGCCATAGGTCTTTAACTTCTGCTTCGTTTGAAAAGTTTCAATTAGATGCTTCAAATGTTCAAAATATAATTTTTGGATAGTGGTTCAAATTCTTCTATAGTGATCGAGCGCGAACGATGAAGATACGCCTGATTATGCATGGCCAAGCAACCCCAATCGCAAAACATTATTATGTCCGCATTCAATATAGATTTAAACAAAATATGATGAATAGATGTCCAGTTAACCAGACAAAAATAAAAGAAGGAACAATACAATTGCATCTTATACCCCTTACCGGTATAATGTATTTAAGATGATCTTGTCATATATGAGGTGATGCCAATGAATCAATATGAAGAAAACCATCTAAACGCCAAGATGGTGCCGAGAACTGAAGAAGAGATCGAAAGCATCGTCAAGCGTTTGAAGCGCATTGAAGGACAAGTGCGCGGGGTGCAAAAAATGGTTGAGGATAATCGGTACTGTATTGATATTTTAGTGCAAATTTCCGCGATTCAAGCCGCGTTAAACAAAGTAGGTTTGAACTTGCTGGAACGCCATGTCAATCATTGCGTTGCTAAGGCGCTCCGCGAAGGAAGCGGAGAAGAATCCATCCGGGAATTAATGGATGTGATTAAGCAATTCTCAAAGTAAAGGAGGGAAAAGTTTATGAGTGAGCAAAAACACATAACCTTGAAAGTAACCGGCATGACATGTGCGGCATGTTCCAATCGTATCGAGAAAGTGTTGAACAAAATGGATGGAGTAAAAGCCAATGTCAATTTGGCGATGGAAAAGGCAACGATTGAATTTAATCCATCGAAACGAAGCATAGCCGATATCCAAACGAAAATTGAGAACTTGGGGTATGGCGTTGCCGCTGAAAAGGTGGCGCTAGATATTGAAGGGATGACATGCGCAGCATGTGCCACTCGGATTGAAAAAGGGTTAAATCGTATGGAAGGTGTGACAAACGCTGTTGTAAACTTGGCGACTAACAGTGCCGTTGTAGAATACAACGAAGGCATTACTTCTGTAGAAGACATTTTAGAGAAAATCAAAAAGCTTGGGTACAAGGGACAGATCCGTAACGAAGAACAAGATCAGGCAAGCCGGAAAGAAGAGGTTATTAAACAAAAACAGCGGCAGCTTGCCATTTCTATCATCTTATCGTTGCCTTTGCTTTATACGATGATTGCTCATATGCCGTTTGATATAGGCTTGCCGATGCCGCACTTGTTGATGAATCCGTGGTTCCAGCTTCTTTTGGCCACACCCGTTCAGTTCTACATCGGCGGTCCATTCTATATAGGGGCGTACCGGGCATTGCGAAATAAGAGCGCCAACATGGATGTACTAGTGGCGCTTGGAACGTCGGCAGCTTATTTTTACAGCTTGTTCGAAGCTTTCAAAACATTAGGAAATCCCGAATATATGCCAAGATTGTATTTTGAAACAAGTGCTGTACTAATTACGCTTGTACTTGTTGGAAAATATTTCGAGTCTCTTGCGAAAGGGAGAACAACAGAAGCCATCTCCAAGCTGTTGAGCCTGCAGGCAAAAGAAGCGACTGTCATCCGTAATGGGGAGGAAATAAGAGTTCCGCTTGAAAAAGTGGTGATCGGTGATACCATTCTCGTCAAACCGGGAGAAAAAATTCCTGTTGACGGAATCGTCATTGCCGGGGCATCTTCCGTAGACGAATCAATGATTACCGGTGAATCCATACCTGTTGATAAGAAGGAAGGCGACTCGGTCATCGGGGCAACCATTAACAAAAACGGTGTTCTAACCATTCGTGCAGAAAAGGTAGGGAAAGATACAGCACTTGCCAATATCATTAAAATCGTTGAAGAGGCACAAGGCTCGAAAGCGCCGATTCAACGCATGGCTGATGTCATCTCAGGTATTTTCGTGCCGATTGTTGTAGGAATTGCTGTCGTTGCATTTATTGTATGGTACTACTTTGTTGCACCAAGCGACTTGCCGAAGGCGCTTGAGGTGGCTATAGCCGTTCTCGTCATTGCGTGTCCATGTGCACTTGGCCTTGCTACACCGACATCGATTATGGTCGGGACAGGCAAAGGGGCGGAAAAGGGAATCCTTTTTAAAGGAGGTGAGTACTTAGAGGGAACGCATAAAATCAATGCCGTATTACTGGATAAAACAGGAACAGTGACAAAAGGGAAACCAGAAGTAACAGATGTGTTACAATTCCAAGAAGGTATGATCGAATATGCCGTTTCGGCAGAGAGCGCATCGGAACATCCGCTGGCTCATGCCATTGTGGAATATGGAAAGAAACGAGAGGTTTCTATAAAGCAGCTGGAACATTTCTCTGCCATTACCGGCCACGGAATCGAAGCTGTCATTGATCGAAAAAATGTCCTTGTTGGAACGCGAAAATTAATGAAAGAACGCTCTGTCGAGATTGCCATGCATGAAGACAAAATGGTAGAGCTTGAAAATCAGGGAAAAACTGCTATGCTAGTTGCCATCGAAGGACAGCTTGCCGGCATCATCGCTGTTGCGGATACGGTAAAAGAAAGCTCGAAGGAAGCGATTCAAACATTAAAGCAATTGGGGATTGAAGCATACATGGTAACGGGAGACAACAAACGGACTGCGGACGCGATCGCAAACCAAGTGCACATCGATCATGTCTATGCAGAGGTTCTTCCAGAAGACAAAGCGAAAATCATTGAGGAACTGCAAAAACAAGGGAAACGAGTGGCGATGGTCGGAGATGGAATTAATGACGCTCCTGCCCTTGCGAAAGCGGATATTGGAATGGCCATCGGTACAGGAGCTGATGTCGCCATCGAAACGGCAGATGTTACCTTGGTCGGCGGAGATTTAGCCCATATCCCGAAAGCGATTGAGCTAAGCCGCAAAACAATGAAAAACATTCGACAAAACCTGTTCTGGGCTTTGTTCTATAATACCATTGGCATTCCTGTAGCCGCTGCTGGATTATTGGAGCCTTGGATTGCCGGAGCGGCAATGGCATTCAGTTCTGTATCAGTTGTGACCAACGCGCTTCGTTTGAAACGCGTGAAAATATAAAATGGCAAATAGGGAGGAATAATGATGACCATTACATTAAATGTCCAAGGAATGACTTGCGGTCATTGCAAAATGGCTGTGATGAACGCGCTTAAAGAGCTAGACGGTGTTAAACATGTAGAAGTACATCTGCAAGAAGGTACTGTGGATGTAGATTATGATGAAACAAAAGTAAATGTAGAAAAAATGAAAGAAGCGATTGAAGAGCAAGGGTATGATGTGAAGTAAAATAAAGAGGTTGTCCCAACAGTGATCATTTTTGGGACAACCTCAATCGTATTAAGATGATAAATTGATGAATCGATAATCTTTGTCGTCGATAATCGCTCAATTTCTTGGAATTCATGTTTATTTTTCTTATTTCTACTGTCTACTTGACAGGGGGCAGTTCAGGGTGCTGAACAGCCTCTGAAATCAGCCTCTTTTACTTACTACGTTAAGCCGTTATTCAGGTTGATTGGTTGTGTCATTCGGATTTGGTGTATAATTCGATTTGTAATCTTTATATTTTACTTCTGTGACCATTCCGGCTGAAGCATGGTGCAGGTCATGGCAATGGAACATCCAATTTCCCGGATTATCTGCTTTAAATGCAACGACATATTCTTCCCCCGGGTTAACATTCAAGCTATCCTTCATCAATGGGGAGCCTGTAATCGGCTTGCCGTTTTTGCTTAATACTTGGAAGAAATGTCCGTGTAAATGCATTGGATGCAAATCTGCCGGTGAATGGTTGACAAGTTTTACTTTTACTAGATCTCCTTTCTTAACATTGACAGGTGCTGTTTCAGGATATGTTTTGCCATTAATCGTATAGACCATACCGCCTTTGCCCACGGCTGTTCCTAAATCCATCGTGTACTCTACATCATATTTTTCGTCTAAAGTAAATTGGCCTAATGCACGTTTTCCGTATGTCGTCATATCCACGACAGGGAGGTTTTCCTTTGCATTTGCTTTGTCCGTATTTGTTTGGCCTCCTTCGTACTGAATTTTCACTTTCATTCCATCGGTGCCTTTCATATCACCATGGCATTCTAATAACCATTCCCCAGGATTATTGGCTGTAAATTCAATATCATAACGTTCACCCGGTGCAATATTCAATAGTTCATCTTTAATTGGCTGCGGATCTTTTAGAGGCTGACCGTCCGTTGCGACAATTTGATATTCGTGGCCATGCAGGTGAAGTTTATGGGACATATATCCTGCATTGATAAGGCGAAGCCGAACTTTTTCGCCTTTTTTCACTTTTAAAGGTTTTACAGCGGAACCGCTTTTCCCGTTAATCGTGAAAAGATCATACATACTCATATCATGGCCCATGCTGCTCATATCCATATGTTGGCCATCTGTACTATTTCCATGTCCCATATTACTATGATCCATACCACTCATATCCATATTTCCTTCATCTTGATTGCTCATCCACTCATCTAACACAAGTGTATAATCCCGATCTGGTTTTTCCTCATTCTTAGGCTCTACAATTAATGTGCCATATAACCCTTTGTCCACTTGTTTCGCACTCTCTTGATGGGAATGATACCAATATGTTCCAGGAGCGGTCGCCGTAAATTCATACGTAAAGGTTTCTCCCGGTTTAATTGCGTTCATCGTGACGCCTGGAACTCCATCTTGACTATTTGGAACAGGATAGCCGTGCCAGTGGATCGTAGCTGGTTCCGGCAATTCATTTTTGAAATGGATTTTAACTCTGTCCCCCTGTTTAATACGGATTTGCGCGCCAGGAACAGAGCCGTTGTACGTGTAGACAGGAAGTTTTATTTTATTATTTATTTGTAATAATGCTTCCTTAGCAGTAAGATTAATCTCCTTAGCTGATAAAATTTCTGTATTTGTAGTCAAAGGCAATTGCTTACTGGAGTCCTGTGAGGCGTTTTCCTCCTTTGTACTCATGTTTGACATATCGTGTTCATGCATGGAACTGTGAGGTGAAGCGTTATTGGAGCAGGCTGCGCCAAAGGCTACGACTCCCGCTAAAATGGTTCCGACCAACATTTTTTTCATACCATATTGCCTCCCTATGCTATGGCTTAGATTCTTTACGGATTTCATCATAAAAATAATATTTGCAAAATTTGTGGAGAAAATATTACAATTTTCAGGCGTTTCAAAGAGTGGAGCATTAGAAAAAAGAAACAGCAGCTTGTGTTTTTCCGTTTTCCCTAAGCTTCATCAAAATGACTAGCTAGCGTGCTTTTTCGCAAACAATAATCTGCAGCCATTTTTGAAGAAGAGCGCCAAATCAAAGAGTTGGGGCTCACCAAAAACGATGGCTTCTTGGCATTTGGTTTATTGGAAAAATCAACAGCAGATAAATATCGACTCGTCGGGACATCTTTCAAAAGAAAATGGTGATATGCATATTTACGAAGATGAACTAAAGAAACATAATCAATGATTTAAAAAAGGTTCTAAAAAGGACTTTTTTCAATCAATTTTTCACTCGTAATCCTGAAAATTGGGTCTAATGTGATATTTTCCGGTTTTTCTTAAAAAAAATCCTCCTTAAATGAGGAGGCGACAAAGAACCCACGATCTGCCTTTTTATTTAATTTAAACAATGTGCTAAATGAAAAAAACATTTACTATTAATCATATTTTTTCTAGAGAGGGAAGATTTCGAAAAAAAAATAAACCGTTTATTCTTCCTTGCTATTTGTACAAATGTGCAGAGTAAATGTATGATGGAAAGTGATGGCATGTTGAAACACTTTTAAATCAAAGGAAAGTCTCTTCTTTTTTCTAAAGAAGGAAGAAATTATGAAATTTAACAGCAGAAAGAATTATGAGGACAATAGTTGATACGTATCTAGATAAGGTACTGCCACCTTTTTTTAGAAAAAATAATTTGCCCAAGAATGTACTATCAATTGTTGCAAACGATATTGGAAACAGGATTTATTCTCTCCTATTTCACTGGAATGATTTCGAATTTACAAGAGCCATATTAACTACTTGGATTGGGGAAGCAGCTTTTTATGAACCGAAAGTTAATATAGAATTAAGTTGCTTTGTTGTAGCTGACATTAATACTATTTCAAAGGTTGTGGATAGCACCATGGCTGGGACACAAAATGTTTCTGCTGCTGCAGAAGAGCAACTGGCTTCTATAGAACAAATTGTTTCTGCTGCAACAGAATTGTCAATGATGGCAGAGGAACTGGAACCGGGAAGGAATTTTGAAACATGGACCGATTTGGTCAAGCAGTAAAGGCATTTTAGGAGCGGATGACCGTGCCGGTGTCGCAGTGCTGCTTGAGATTGCCGAATGGCTTGAAACTTCTGACTTCAATGGAACGATTAAGTTTGCTTTTACTGTGGAAGAGGAAAGGGGACTCATCGGAGCGCAGGAGCTTGAGGAATATTTCCTTTGGGATGTGGATGCGGCGATTGTCGTTGATCGGCGGGGAACAGGCGATATTGTCACTTCATGCGGAGCGATTCAGCCGTTTTGCGATATTCGCTATGGACAGTTTTTGAAAACGCGGCTGACGAGGCAGGGCTGACAGGCCGGAAATGTACGGCGGGAGGAAGCAGCGACACAAGAATATGGGCTTCGCATGGCATTCAAAGCGTAAATTTATCAACCGGTTCACTGATGATGAAATCTTGGATACGGATGTTTGTTAGAAAACGGCTCAGTTCATCAAAGCGGTGTTCAATCAAACAAGAGAGCTTCAAGAATATTGCGGAGTTTACTCCTAATCGATGCAATATGATGTTGGCTTATTCTTTAATGAAGAACTTTATATAGCTAGAAACCAGATTGTCAATTAGAGTTTGATTAATGGAAAAGCAGAATTCAATAGATAAAGGCAGCGTGGAAAAGTACTGGCACGACTCGAAATATGTCAAAGGTTGGATAGAATACTAGAAAGAGAGCTATAGACATTCCAAAAAATCACTGGTTCTCTTAAGAAACTCCAATTTACAAATACGATTCTTGGGGTTATTGTTATTTTAGGTATTTAATATCGTAATGGACGCCGTTTGGTATTTGATGGGTTTGGCGGAGGCATTATGGGGCATTTTCATTAGAACAAACAGCTATGTTCCTATATGACGATTTTTTTAATGGGCTTAACAAGAAAGAGGTGAGTTTTATGATATTAGTGAGTTCCTGTTTAGCAGGGTTGGAGGTAAGGTATAATGGGACACATTGTTTACATCATAAAATATGGAAATTAGTGCAGGAGAAGAAAGCTGAAACGATATGTCCTGAATTATTAGGCGGATTTTCAACTCCTAGAGAACCTGCTGAGATTGTCGGTGGAGATGGGGAGGATGTGCTCGATGGAAAGGCGAAAGTGGTGGATCGGTCAGGCAATGATGTAACGGAGTTTTACTTAAAGGGAGCCTATGCCACATTAAAAAAAGCGAAAGAAATAAAAGCAACATTAGTAGTTCTCAAGGAGAATAGCCCGTCTTGCGGCAGTTCAATGATTTACAACGGTGAATTTACTGGGAAGAAAATGGTTGGAAGTGGAGTAACTGCTGCTTTACTAAGGAGAAACGGATTTCAAGTCATTTCAGAAGAACAATTTGCTGAACTCGATTCTTTCCTGTTGGGGTGAAGAATCCCGGGAGCCATCGGTGTTATATCCGCCGACTTCAGTTACATTTGCTGTTGCGCTTATTCTTTTGCCGCTATTCGGAATGGTTTCTTTTTTTATTTTAAGAAAAAAGGATCCACACCTTGAACGCCTGTATAAAATGGTGTATCCAGTACCTTTATCAAAAGGACATAGAGAGCCGACGTCTATGCAGCGTTGGCCATCAAAAGATTTTCCATATGAAATGGTTCAAACAGGAAATTGATCAATCGATGGAATGCGAGTTAATAGATGTTCAAAACATTTTTGACTCGCTTAATTTCTTTTTTGTTGTCAAACAATTCCTTTACGAGAATTTTTTGACCATTGAGTTGTTTGTCCATCAGGGTAATCTTTTTTTCGACTTGATCCAACCGCTCATTTATTTCGGTCAATTGCTGCTTCGTTTCTTCACTATGATTTTTTAGTTGTTCCGCTAATTCCTTCAACGCTTGGAAAATTATTTCATTCGTAATATTAGCCATAACATGAGCCCTTTCTTCATTTTTATTCTCTCATTATAATATGGTTCAGCCTTTTCAACGTAGATCACATCATTTTTTTACAAATCGACATTGAACTAATAGTAAAATGGTAAAAAATTCTTCAATTTCTAGGAATGATCATATCCTTTTAGACGTCATTAAGATAAAGACATTTTGCAAAGCATTCCTACTCAGCTTAACCGTTTATCTTCAGTAAAAGCTCCTTTCGCCTGAGACTGGCTGCCATTTTGTACGCGTATTTTAGTTAACCTATTGACATTAATAGTTTACAATTTTATCATTTAATTGTTAACCATTTTATTTTAAAAGTTTACATAAAACAAAAGATTGGAGGTTGGAAAAATTAGAAATAGCTCTTTAATTAGTTTAATGAATTTTGACGGAAAATCATTGACATAAAACAAATGACGGAGGCTGGAGGCCAACGAATGAAAGAGGAAAGGTACTATAGTGTCAGAATGAGAGCTGCCAAGAATGGACCTCATGAACATGGCGGAAAACATATATCTGGTGGAGAACTGCTTTCAACCTATAGTGATTTAAAAAATTCAGTAAATGCTTTATTAGAAAAGGGACTTCATCACTCAAGAGGTACTCCAGATTTTATGCAAATTCAATTTGAATCTATTCACGAACCGATTAAACGAATTCAACCATTACATATTGACACAAATGAGGCAGATACAGTAGAGAAAGGGCGAAAGTTGTCTAGGCTGCTTTTGGAGAAAGTCGGTATCGAAAGACAGGTTATTGAAAAAGCATTTACAGAATGGACGAAATATTCAGGAATGAGAGGCGCTATATTAATTGATGTTCATTCAGGCAAACGTATTGATGATAGACAGGAAAAGGGTGTGCGTGTTTCAAGAATCGATTGGATGAAGACGAATTTTGAAAATTGGGCGGACTACTTTCATGTGCCCAAGAGTACAAGAATCAGGGAAGCACTTGTGATTGCCACAAAGGTGTGTGCGCATCCGGCTACCATCGCTGAACTATGTTGGTCAGACGATCCTGAATACACTACTGGCTATGTTGCAAGTAAAAAGCTGGGGTATCAACGGATTACAAACCTAAAAGAATATGGAGATGAACGCGGCTGCCGCATCTTTTTTGTTGATTGCAGGAAAGATCTGAATGCCTATATTCACTATTTAGAAAAACAGCCAGTCTTTATTCATTGGGAGGTAGAGAATGAAACAACAATTAATCGAAAAAAGTAAAAAATATCTATGACTGCCTTTTACACAGATGATGATCATCCTTTAATAATTGAAAGCGGCTAAGGAATGAAAGTTAAAGATATTGAAGGAAAAGAATATATGACGGCTTTTCTTCCGTTTGACTTAACGTACATGGTCATCGTAAAAAAAGAACTGGACGAAGCAATTAAAAAAAGCTCGAAAAAATTGCCCACTCCACATTGTTAGGCATGACAAATGTTCCAGCAACAGAGCTTGCGGAAAAGCTCATTCAAATAAGTCCTGAAAAGCTGACGCGTGTTTTTTATTCAGATAGCGGAGCTGAAGCGATGGAAATTGCACTTAAGATGGCGTTTCAATATTGGAAAAATATCTATAAGCCAGAGAAACAAAAGTTTATTACAATGCAAAACGGCTATCACGGGGATACGATCGGCGCTAAGTGTCGGTTCCATCCAGCTTTATCATCAAGTATATGGGCGATTAATGTTTGAAAGTTTTAAGGCACCTATTCCTTACGTTTATCGGTCAAAAAGCGGCGATCCGAAACAGTGTCGTGATGAATGCTTAAACATACTTGAACAACTGCTTAAGGAAAAGCATCAGGAAATTGCCGCACTAACAATTGAATCAATGGTCCAAGGATGAAAGAAGCAATTGTCACGGTAACAGAAAAAGAGGTTTTGCTTTTTAAAGACATAATGAGGTGACAAGCGTTGAACTTCAATGGGTGGTTAAACGACCGTTTAGCGAAGACAAGGGAATCCGGCTTGTATCGGACGCTTAGAACAATGAATACTGCACCTAGTCCCGAAATGTACGTAGATGGCCAAAAGTACATAGTATTTTCCTCAAACAACTATCTGGGCTTGGCCAATGATTCACGCTTGATTCTTGCAGCAGAAAAGGCATTGCACGAGTTTGGGGTTGGGAGCAGCGGCTCAAGGCTAACGACAGGCAATACGCAGTGGCATCAAAAGCTTGAAAAAAGATTTGCAGATTTCAAACAGACTGAAAGTGCCTTGCTGTTTTCAAGCGGTTATTTGGCGAATATCGGCGTGCTTACTTCATTGCCTGAAAAAGGTGATGTTATTTTTAGCGATCAATTAAACCATGCGAGTATTATCGATGGATGCCGTCTCTCACAAGCAGATACCGTCATTTATAACCATGTAGATATGGAAGATTTGGAAAAGAAATTAAAAGAAACAAATTCATCACGGCGACGCTTTATTGTCACAGATGGTGTCTTTAGTATGGATGGTACCATTGCGCCTTTAGATAAAATCATGTCACTTGCTCAACGTTATCATGCATTTGTCATTGTGGATGACGCACACGCAACAGGAGTTTTAGGAGAAAACGGCAGGGGAACAAGTGAATTTTTTCACGTCTTTCCGGATGTAGTGATTAGCACTTTAAGTAAAGCGGTTGGAACGGAAGGCGGGGTCGTTTCTGGATCGAAGGTTTTCATTGACTTTTTGCGAAATCATGCCAGAACCTTTATCTTTCAAACCGCACTTTCACCATCTATTTGTGCAGCTTCATATACAGCATTGGAAATCATCGAACATAGTAAAGAAAAACGACAGCAATTGCTTATAAAAGCAAAACGAATAAAAACTAGTTTACAAGAAATGGGGTACACCGTGAAGGGAGATCATACACCAATTATTCCTGTATTGATCGGAGATGCTCATAAGGCTGTCCTATTTGCAAAAAGATTACAAGAAAAAGGAATATATGCCCCGGCGATTCGACCGCCGACTGTACCTATTGGAGAAAGCAGAATTCGGTTAACGGTGACCGCGGACCATAGCTTAAAGGAGATAGATTATTTGTTGCATGCATTTAAATTAATCGGAAAAGAGTTGAATATGATCAAATGAAAGGTCTTTTTGTAACAGGAACTGATACTGGTGTTGGAAAAACGATAATAGCTTGCGGACTAGCAGCTGTATTAAAAGAGAAGGGAATGGATGTCGGCGTCTTTAAACCGTTTTTAAGCGGTATTTCGCGTGATGATCCTACAAGCGATACAAGTCTTTTAAAAGGGAACCTCAAAGTCGAAAATTGACTTATGAGATACCCCATGTAAAAATTCTACTTCTTTAATATAGAGCGTTTGAATATAGAGCGTTTGAAAAAAATGAGGACGCTTCTTTTGATTAGGCAAGTGCAAATTATTTTTCTCCGGCACAACAGAATAAAATCTTTAGATGAGCAGAAATCGAGATTGTTTATATGTTTGCTTTTTTGGGATCTAAACCCCATCTCTTTAACTTTTTGACTAATGTGGAATGGTCGATGCCGAGTTCTTTTGCCGCAATCCGTAGTGATGGATATTTTTTGATCACATCTTTTACAATTCGCTGTTCAAATTTTTCCACGCGCTGTTTCAGCGTCAAAGCTTCTTCACCGTCTTTTTGATCATGAATGTGCAAAGGAAGATGGTGCGGTTCGATCAATTGAGAGGGAACCGATACGATCATGCTTTCTATTAAATTTTTCAATTCTCGGACGTTTCCAGGCCAATGGTAGCTCGTTAAAGCCTTCTTAGTTTCTTTTGACAATGTTTTATCGACATGGTAAAGCTTGCAAAAGTATGAAAAGAAATGATCAATAAGCGGTGATATATCTTCTTGGCGTTCAGATAAGGGCGGAACAGTTATTTCAACAACATGCAGACGGTAATAAAGATCCTCACGAAATTTTCCTTCTGAAACAAGTTGCTTTAAATCTTTGTTCGTTGCAGAAATAAATCGAATATCAAGCTTAATTGGCTCCCTGCCTCCTATTCGCTGAATTTGCTTTTCTTGCAATACTCGTAATAACTTTACCTGCAAAGAGAGAGGCATTTCTCCTACTTCGTCAAGCATAACGGTTCCGCCGTCCGCCAATTCAAGCAGACCAATTTTCCCCTCTTTATTCGCACCAGTAAATGCACCTTTTTCATAGCCGAATAGTTCAGATTCAAGCAGATGTTCAGGAATGGCCCCGCAATTCACTTTAATAAACGGCTTTTGTTTCCGTTGGCTGTGATGATGGATAAAATTGGCGATCACCTCTTTTCCTGTTCCGGAAGGGCCAGTTAAAAGGACGCTTGTTGGAAAAGGCGCCACTTGTTTTACTTTCTCATAAATGTTTTTCATTTTTTTGCTGTTGCATATAAACATTTGTTCTGATCCGTTCACATGAGCCGAAAAACGGTTTTGGTTTATTTCGGAAATACTTTTTGCTTTTTCTAACTCTTTTCTAAGTTTATTTAATTGTGTGATATCCCTTACGCTCGTCACTACGAGCTCAACGTCTCCTTGATCATTAAATACCGGATTTCCGGTGACAATGACATCTTTTTTGCCTCCTATTTTTTGCATAATGGAAATTTGTCTCTTTTTTTCCAAAACTAAGAGAGATACTGACTGGTCAATATAACCATTCGTCATCAGATCCCGCATATGCCTTCCGACCAGTTCTGTGCGTTCAAAACCTGTAATCTCTTCATATGCGGAATTAACATAGATCGTAATCCCTTCTTGGTCAACAACATAAAGGCCGTCAGTTGAAAACTCGATAATCGCCTCAAGCTGTGTTAGTAGGCTGCGATATTGCTCGATTTCAGTAATATCTTGAATAACACTGATCGCACCGATGCGCTTGCCGTTTTGATACAGAGGAGTCCGGTTTACCATACATTGTCTGTCCGCTAGTATCATTTTTTGACCGATTGAACGATCGCCGCTTTCCACAACCTCCAAAATTTTTGTGTGAGGGACGAGTTCTTGAATATGCTTTCCTTCCCAGTTTCCATTTTCCGCTTGCAATAACTTTTTTGCAGCAGCATTCATCACAACAATGTTTCCTTTTCGATCGACGACAACTACTCCGTTATGCATGCATGAAAAAATATTTTCCCAAGTTAAGGAATTAATAGAGTTTGCTTTGATTATAATCACAACCTTTCATCTGATTGGTGAATTTTTTCAACCGTTTGGTGAATAATTTCACCATATATTTTCGATAATTTCGATTATTAATCCTTTTTTATGGTGAAATTTTTCAACAGTTTTCAGTAAAGAAGCTTAAAAATCCCTTTGTTTGTAAGAAGCTTTTTTTGGCATGCATTTTGCATTTAAATTGATGATCAAAAAATAAGGAGGGGGAAAGTAGAACGAATGATGAATGAATAGAAAAAAAGAATATACTGCCTCTATTCTTTCAGCAGTATTTCTTGTACTGTATAAAGAAAGCGCTTACGGAATTTGGAATATGTTGTGGTAGAAATGGCTGAATGTTGAAATAAAAACAAGAACACATTTTTACATGTCGTCATTTAAGAATTATCTCATGTCTTGATTGACATTTTCTATTTCATTATAGGAGGGTTTTTTATGGCAAACATTATTAAAAAACACCCGAAACTGTATGTAATGGACAACGGCCGAATGAAAATGGACAAAAACTGGATGATTGCGATGCACAATCCAGCAACCATTGACAATCCGAACGCGCAGACTGAGTTTGTCGAATTCCCGATTTATACCGTTTTAATTGACCATCCTGAAGGAAAAATTCTTTTTGACACGGCATGTAATCCAAATTCCATGGGTCCAGCAGGTCGCTGGTCTGAAACGACGCAAAAAACGTTCCCATGGACAGCGAGCGAAGAATGTTACTTGCATAACCGACTTGAGCAATTAAAGGTCAGACCAGAGGATATTAAATTTGTTGTGGCATCTCATCTTCATCTCGATCATGCGGGCTGCTTAGAAATGTTTACAAACGCAACCGTTGTCGTACATGAAGACGAATTTAACGGCACATTACAATCTTATGCCCGCAACCAAAAAGAAGGGGCATACATTTGGGCAGATATTGATGCATGGATAAAAAATAATCTTCAATGGAGGACAATCAATCGGGATGAAGATCATGTTGAACTTGCGGAAGGGGTGAAAGTTTTAAACTTTGGCAGCGGTCATGCTTGGGGAATGCTTGGTCTTCATGTACACCTTCCTGAAACTGGCGGCATCATTCTTGCATCTGATGCGATCTATACGGCAGAAAGCTACGGGCCGCCAATCAAGCCACCTGGAATTATTTATGATTCTCTCGGATATGCGAAAACGGTCGAACGAATTCGCCGGATTGCCAAAGAAACAAATTCCCAAGTATGGTTCGGGCATGATGCAGAACAATTTAAAGGATTCAGAAAATCGACGGAAGGATATTATGAATAAAATTTCCCGAGTTTATGTAGAAGAAATGGGTGGAAACGTCAATTTCGATTTTAAAGAACACAAATGTCGATGCTTTAAGAGAACATTCCAGGGTGTGAAGGAGGAGAGTCATGACACATTCAAAGCTAGTTTTTACACCTTTATGTTATACTGGATGGGGTTCGTTAAGCCAGCTTGTTCCGGAAGTTGAAAAATATCAACCTAAGAAAATTCTTGTTGTGACAGATCCGGTGTTGAATGACATAGGGCTCGTTGACCGCGTCACATCTCCATTACAAGAAAAAGGATACAGCATTGATGTATATACTGACATCGAACCAGAGCCTCCGCTTCAAATCGGAGAAAAGCTTGTCGCCTATACGAGAGAAAACAAATTCGATCTCGTCATAGGTTTAGGCGGAGGAAGCGCAATGGATTTGGTAAAGCTTGCAGCAGTCTTGTCTGTTCATAAAGGAACAGTGGAAAGTTATTTAAATTTAACAGGTACAAATCAAGTAGATAAAAAAGGTCTCCCCAAAATTTTGATACCCACAACTTCCGGAACGGGCTCTGAAGTCACTAATATTTCTGTCTTATCTTTAGAAAGTACGAAAGATGTTGTAACACATGATTATTTGCTCGCTGATGTAGCAATTATTGATCCGGAACTAACTGTCACTGTCCCGCCGAAAGTGACCGCTGCAACGGGGATCGATGCATTGACACATGCAGTGGAAGCATATGTCTCAATCAATGCCAATCCGGTAACAGACGGTCTTGCCCTGCAAGCGATGAGACTGATCAGCCGTTCCATCCGTAAAGCTGTGTTAAACGGAAATGATAAACAGGCGCGGATTGATATGAGTTACGGCAGCTATATTGCCGGATTAGCTTTTTTTAATGCCGGCGTGGCAGGCGTACATGCTTTAGCCTATCCGCTTGGAGGACAATTTCATATTGCCCATGGCGATTCCAATGCAGTTTTATTGCCATATGTGATGGGCTACATCCGAAAAAGCTGCCAAAAAAGAATGGTGGACATATTGAATGCTCTAGGCGAGAATTCAAGCTATTTGTCTGAAAAAGAAGCTTCCTATCAATGTGTCGAGGAACTAAAAAGATTAGTGGCAGATGTCGGAATTCCGACAACTTTGGGAGAATTCGGCATTCCGGAAAGTGCGATCGAAAAATTGACGGAAGACGGGGTGAAACAAAAAAGATTGCTCGCAAGAAGTCCAATGAAGCTTAATAAAGAAGATATCCGAACCATATATCAGTCAGCCTTTCAAGGGATAGTAACGGAACCGTCATAATTGTCGATAACTTGAGTTTTATAATTCACAGTTGAAAGGAAGATAAGGGCCAGATTTTTGATATTATCCCCTTATAGTTAGACAGAAAAAAGAAAGGGATGTCACTGTCTACTAGAAGGGGGGATTTTTATAGGTAAAAATTAAAAAACATACAGTAAAGAATATAAATTAGATGTTGTGAAGAAATATTTTGATGAGGGAAGGGCAAACCGTGAAATCATGGATCACTTTCACAACTCTGTTTTTGCAAAATAAAAGTGCAGAGAATTACAAAATCCTTACGCAGTGATATACAAGGTGCTTTACATGGAGGGGGGACATGAAAACCTTTTTTGGTTTTGCCAAAACTGTTGAAGCTGGTGCTTGGCTAAAGAATCATGGCTACAGAGGATCCATGCCAAGCCCTTGATGGATAGATCGCATATATGTATATTTATACAAAATTTGGATATAGATATACTGCAAAACTCTGTATTTTTTTCTTTCAGAAAACAACATGTCAACTAGGAACAAAGCAATGCCGTTCGAAGAAACGTTATCGAGTGGCCATTTTTCGTGACACCCATGGACATGAGATTCGCATTGTAACCAATGTTTTGACTATCGGCGGAAAAGATCGCCGATATGTATCCAAAACGTTGGACGGTCGAGATCTTTTCGGTGGATCAAGCAGTATCCTATTTGGGACAATAGAAAACGCAGTCGACAATTGGCAATCTGAGATGGCAGTTGCCTTGTTTAAGTATTCCCAAATTTTTTGGAAATGACATACCTAATTTTGGATAATCAACAGTCGTGTTGTAAAATATTAAAAAATATGATATTGACTTCCAAAATATTGATATAGTATTTTTTTAATAAAGTAATAATTTTTTCCTATTATAAGAATTTTTACCATTAAAGTCTATTATTATATTTTAAAGAAAAAATACTAGTGTTAGTTACAGTATTTGGATTATCAACTTGTCAATAATATCCTAGCCGTATGTTTTTATTAACTTTCATCGATTCGGTTTGGTTATTATAAATAGACTTCTAATTACAAGTAATGCTAAAAGAATATGTCATGCACTGCATGATATATTCTTTTAATATTTATTAAATTTAAATGTATATATTCAATCAATTGAAGAAAAAGGAATTTCAAAAAATCCATCAAATGAAGGATGATAAAAGTCTAATTTTGTTTGTGAAAACTTGATAAGACTACTTACAAATAGATTCCCTTATCCTTTTTTTATATACCGTGCGAATAAAAACTCAGAATGTTTTTTATTAGATAATATGCCGACATGATAAAACACTGACCTTTTTAAGCTGTACCATGCAAGTAGTAAAATATTGAGGTGATGGCATGATTCAATTAATTAAGCTTGAACTTAGTAAGTGTATGAAAAGAATAGAGTTCAAGATAGCATTTATAGCTGTTTTTTGTGCAATATTTTTAGACTACATTATTTTGTGTAAAGAATATTATGGATCGGAATTATCTAAGGTAATGTCTGCTTCAACTGGTACTATTCTTACAAACGTTGTCGCAACACCTTTGTCACCAATAGTAGGGATCTTGCTGCCACTAACCGTAAGTATCATTTATTCTGTGTCATTCCTAGAAGAAAAAAATTGGGGATTAAGTAACTTTATTCATACAAGGGTACACAAAGAAAAATATATTTTAGCTAAAGCTATGTCGATTACTCTAGTAAGCTTTTTTGTAATATTTATACCATTATTAGTAAATGAAATTTTAGCAATTATTGCTTTTCCAATCCAAGGACATAATACATTCGGTTTACCAGATTATAAAAAGTTATCGTATATAGTGTAAACTTTCATTTTATCTCATCTAAAAAGAGTACGATTTTTTCAAATTCCTTCGGAATCATCTTTGCTATCCTCTGAAAAAATGTGCTAAATTTTTTGTGAATTATTTCATAGGGGGATGGGGGATCTGTGATCTTGATTCATGATTTTGGAGTCGATCTCGAAACCTATCATGAATTAGGAAAAAACAATGACTTTCC
>NZ_JBVVUU010000007.1:16899-125913 GCF_056032925.1 Aeribacillus sp. JST-2 | reverse complement strand
ACCACATTCATAGCGAAAGGAGAGAATGGATAACTTAAATATTATCAATTTGTGTCTTGACAAAGGGGTGCATTACAATGTTTGTTCTAAAAGTCTTACAATATCATCATTATCTGAAAAAATCGGATAAATCATTAACAAATAATTAAATACAACCTCTGATCTGATAAAGGGTATTAATTTGTACGAATATGCTATGAGAATTATATCCATAATTTGCATAAAGAATTTACCAATGGCCATCAAAAAAATTTCTGCTTCACTCAGTCTCTCCCTTAAGACATCTAAGGATAGAACATCACTTAAATTTTTTTCAATACGTTCTTGCAAAGATATATTAACATCGCTTCTATCGCTAAAAATTAATCTTGGAAGTAATTCTGGCTTAATATCTTGCTCTATCTCCTTAAGTGAATGATATTTATTAAGAAATTCATCTTCTGTTGCACAAGGACTGACAAAGAGACTAGATATAAAAGCGAAAGATTTGTTTTTTAAAAAGTTCGTACGTTCTTCTTGATCCTCAAAAAAGATTGTATCTAAAGGTAAGACTATAAAAATATCTGAGTAACTTGACAATACATTAATACAGTCAAGAACTACTTTATTTAAGTATTCCTTCGCTCTTAATCTATTTACACCTGTAGCTCTTCTAGAAAAGAATGTTCTCATTTTGGTTACAGGATCAGTAAAAATACGATATTTACCACAAAGAGCAAATTCATAATGTCCATATTGTGTTAAATCTATATGCATTGCTCCAGCTAAAAAGCTACATTTATCATTTATATCAATTTTGTTCAAAAAGAAATTAATTATTTCGTAATTTTTTTGCCAAAATATCGATACTTCTTCAAAGAAGTATGCTAACTGAATATCTGTAGCGCTATTATTAGTAATAAGGCCGTAATAGCCCTTTAATAAATTTAAATATTCTTCTTGTATTCTTCTTATTGGCTTCATTTCAATCATTTTACTTCACCATACTTATCTAAATAAAAGTCAGGGAACTCATAAAACGAAGAAATTAGATTTAATAGTTTTTTAAGAATATATTCACAATCATGTTTCACGTCTCTGAGTTTTTGTTCAAAAGTAATATCGGGTACAGCATGGTATTTATGTGCTGGATTATTACAAAATATCATGGCGCTTTCTCTAATTGCTCCCCAAAGTCCATGAATATAGTTTGTATCGTACTCATAATAAAGATCATACAAATCATTTTCGTTTATCTCTTCAAACTTCTTTCTAACATTTTTATTATCAAATAACCTTGTATCCATATTTATAAATTCTTCACTTTTATCTTCATTTAGTAGAGTTTCCAAAACGGGTAGAGAAAAATGATGTTGGCTGAGATCTAGTGATGTTTCTCTAGCTCTAAGTGCTACATATTTATATTTGCCAATTCCGTATTCTTTAAATAAATTCCAAATATCTGGTTTGTCTTGTTCTCTTAAAGCCATGTATTTTAATGTCACATATACTTCTGTTATAATGCGCAAAGCACATCTACCCAAAATTCCTTGACTAATTTGACTATCGAGTACTTCCTTATAAATTTTCAAAGCGTAGGTTGCTAAGCCTAGGCAAACTGAAAATTTTTCATCCGATAGTAATTTTTCTTTGTTGTTTGCTACTAAATATTCAATTGCATTAGTAGCATCCTCAAAAAACGACATGTTTCCACTTTCCCCTTCACTATAGTTTATTATCAAAGGTTCACATCGAGTTAATAATCCGACAGTATCCCAAAATTGTTTTGACAAATCACTATTTTTTTCTTCAAATCTCATTCCGATTTCAAATGCTCTAATTAACGATCGATATAAACTCATTTTGGGGTCATCATGAGTAATTCGAGGATATTCAACCAAAGCTTTTGTTATTTCCATTCCGCTCGGGAAATGGATTTTTCTAGAGTAAATACCAAACCATAATACAAGAAACCTAACATCGGTAGCTTCATTTGTTTGATGAAAAAGATTCTTTTTAATTACATTTTGCAAGACGGTAATTTTTTGATCGATTGTTGTTTCATAATCTAAGAAATATTCATTAAAAACTACATGTTTATCTAAACGAAAAATTAAAGTTAATGGAGACAAAATATTTGGATTAATCCATTTACAAACTATTTGATAATAACTACGCTGTTTTTCAGTTTCTAAAAATAATATTTTTGAAAGCATAGGAGTGCATAACATCTCGTCCTTCTCTGATAAGTCTTTTATAATCCTTCCTACAATCTCTAAACCTCTTTCTCTTCCATAATGTTCAAGAATCAAGGATAACCATATATATTCTGGTAACCATTCTAATGCCCATGACGAAAATTTGAGGGTTTCGCCAAGATTACTATTAAAAGGCGTATACAATATTCCCTTTTTAAATTTGTGGTCAGTAAGTTTACTATAGCCTTCTTTCATTTTTTCACCTTTAAATTTTAAATAATGATAAGATACCTAACTTAAAATACAGCAACACTCAAAAAATTGCCTATCTAAAATTTACCTTATATATCCTAAATTATAGTGGATTGTTGCATTTTTTTCATTGAAAACTAAGAAATAAGCGATACCCTCCGTAAACGAATATAATAAGAAAGCCCAATTAATCCAATTACAATCCTTGTTTTCATTTGGAACACCTCCGTAGAACCAAAAGGAGATATGAACTATCTAGACAACTTTTGTACTCGTTTCATATTTATAAGAAATATAAGGCATCTTCAAGACACTTTCAGCCTCAAAGATGCCTTAACATCGAAGAAAAACAAAATGTATTGAAACATTAAATAAACCGAACAGCTAACTAAAAGAGCGCTTTTACTACGCCCCCACAATATCTTCTGAATTTCTGTTAATCTCATCGATAATGCTAATGATCCTCCGCGCGTCATCCATGTTGTCTTTAAAGAGTTCAACAATGCTGCCGACGGTTTTGAACGGTTCTTCCTGCAGCACCCGCTTGTCCATGACTCCATTTTTCACAAAGTAATCGACGATCAATTTGACAAAACGGCTTTGTTGGATGTTCAACCGTTCGCTTGATAAAAATTCGGAAAACGCCTCGTTGGCGGCCTGCGGGTCAAGGCCGACAATTTGACGGACAAGCTTTGTAATCGGCGTGTCTCCGAATTCTCTTTTATAATCTTCCTGTGTGCCAAGCTCATTCCAAAGAATATGCTCCAACGTTTTTAAGTCTTGGACGGTTAGCTTTTTATTATTTCGCAACTTGTAAATGGCTATCTGGTCGCGATGTTCGTGCAGATAATGTTCAACCTTTTTCCGATAATTTTTCAGATCATTGACATTAAACATCGGACCGTTTTCTTTGACCTCTAAAACTTGGTCTTTAAAGTTCGTATAGTAAATTTTTTGCGTTTCTTTTTCAAGGAATTTCACTAAATCACGCAACGCTTCGCGAACGGCTTCCAATTCGAAAATATCGGCTTCGCTCCAAAACTCTTCCGTCTGCACCTTTTCGATGATATATTTTTGTTCCACCACTTGAGGAATCGAACCGAGCTTAGATAACGCCTCTGCGGTGCGAATCACACTCCGGATCGGCTTTGTGGCATTTTTCGTTTGCAGCTTCGCCAGCTCAATCGTATACATAAGCAAATCAAAACGTTTCGCCAATTCATCATCGTTTAGCGGAACGATGAGCGACGAAATATGTTCTTTGATTTCATTGACATCCATCGCCGTTAAGGAATCCCATTTAGCTCGATTTTTAAACTTATGCACATATTGAATATGTTGACGTACACGGAAGTTTTCTTCGTTTAACTTATTGATTTCCGCTAGTATCTCATCAATTAATTCATTGCGATAGGCAATATACTCTTCTTCTTGGTACTGTAAATGTTGCAGTTCTTTAATGATTTCGACTTTAGCGTTAAATAGACGCTCCGTTAAACTTTCCACCGCTTTTCCTTCGATTCCTTTTGGATTTTCACGGAAAAACTCAAAGTTGCCGCAATAGTCAAAAATAAGGAAATGCGTTTTATCTTGCCCGGCTCCGAATAAGTCTTTGCATAAACGGGTTCCGCGCCCGATCATTTGCCAAAACTTTGATTTGGATCGTACTTTCTTGAAGAACACAAGATTGACGACTTCCGGAATATCCACTCCAGTATCGAGCATATCGACCGATACGGCAATCTGCGGCCATTTGTTACGGTCGGAAAAATCATCGATTAATGTTTGGTAGTAGTTCACACTGTAATCAATGACCCTTGCAAAGCCGCCTTTATACTCAGGAAACAACTGATCAAAGCGCTCCACAATCCGTTCCGCATGACGATGATTTTTCGCAAAAATAATCGTTTTGCCGAGTTTGTCTCCGCCTTCGACGCAAATTCCTTTTTCCATTAAATCTCTCAGTACCGTATCAATCGTATCGTCATTAAACAGCCATTCGTTTAACGCGGCACTGTCAATATCCTCGCCTACTTCATCATCAAATGTTTCTTCATATCGTTCTTTTTCTTCATCAGATAACTCATCGTAATGAATGCCCTCTTCAAGAAATTTAAGCTTTGTTTCAATGGTACGATAATCCACTAAATAGCCATCTTGAACCGCTTGATCTAACTCATAGGCATAGGTCGGCACACCGTTTTCTAAATCGAATACTTCATATGTATTGCGATCAATTTCGTCCTTTGGTGTGGCGGTAAGCCCAAGCAATATTGCGTCAAAATAGTCAAAAATTGCCCGGTACTTCTTATAAATACTGCGGTGGGATTCATCGACGATAATTAAATCAAAATGCCCGACGGTAAAGAGGCGTTTGCCGTCTTTTCGTTTCGCTTCGTCAATCGCGTTCATCATTGTCGGGTACGTCGAAAACACCATGCGGCTTTCCTCTGGATTGTCTTTGTTATCGAGCAAATTACAAAGTGTCAAGTTCGGCAGCAAATGGCTAAAGCTGTTTTTGGCTTGCGTTACCAGCGTTTTGCGGTCTGCTAAAAACAAAATATTTTTTACCCAATTGTGGCGAGTGAGAACATCGACAATCGAAATCGCCGTCCGGGTTTTGCCGCTCCCCGTCGCCATGACAAGCAACGCTTTGCGCCGTTTGTTCTCGAGCGCGTCACATACGGCTAAAACTGCTTCTTTTTGGTAATAGCGATTCGTTATGTTGTCATTGATTTGCACATTTTTTAGCGGCTTCTTCATCGTCCGACGATCAATAAGCAAGCTTAATTCTTCCTTATTGTAAAAGCCGGAAACTCTCCGTGCCGGATAGTTAAGGTCGTCCCAAATATACGTTTCAAAACCGTTTGTGTAAAAAATGATTGGACGTTGACCGTGCATTTTCTCAATGCAGTCGGCGTACAGCTTTGCCTGCTGCTTTCCTTTGTTCGGATCAGCAGTTGTCCGTTTCGCTTCCACGACCGCCAGCGGCTTTCCGTTATCGCCAAAAAGAACGTAATCGACATAGCCGACTCCTTCTTGATTCGGCATGCCAACGACAGGGTATTCAACAATAACGTCCTTTTTAAATTCCCAACCCGCCAGCTTCAAATCTAAATCAATATATTTCTTTCTTGTTTCCCATTCGCTTAGTTCATCCACTTGGAAGTGATATTCTTTTGTATTCGCTTCCCGTTTGGCGGTGAGAAGAGCGCGGAGCTGTTCATTTTCTTTCATCATTTCCTCAAGACGCTTGTCTTTGGAGCTTAATCGTTCGTATAAATCTTTTAATTCTTCTGGACGCTCGCGCTTTTCCTCGCCAATTGGCAACAACGATTCATCAAAATCCGTAGCCGTATATTCATCTGAATAACAATAATCAATCCAAGACACAAACTGATGAAGATTATGCAGGGAAAGAATCGCTTCTTCCCTCGTAATCATCGAGTTCGTATGAACCGCAACATTTCCCAGTTTGACAATGTAACGCAACAACGGCAACAAGTCTTCATCAATAATGGACAAAAAGACGTTGTCATGAATCAAACTGGAAAGATTATCTTGATACGGAACTTTCAAAGCGCTGTCAAAGCTGTACACCCACTTAACGGCAAGCTCCAGCGCACGGCGCGTCAAAATCGCGCACGTCGCCGGACTCACAACCAAACTTTTCTCCGCTTCTAAACACGCATTCGTAAAGCTCTCATAATGAGGCTTCCCTACTAAAAAATGAAAGTTGGATAACAACAAACACCCCTCCCTTAACCGAAACTAACTTCTTATCGCTCGCTAGTCGTTGAATAACTCTCCTTTAAATGCGCGTTGCATGAGAGAGTTAAAGTTGTTTTCAAGCTCTGTCAAGCTTTTGTGAAGAATTGCTTTCTGGGAATCAACTTTTTTTACTATTTCAGAAAATTTGGCTTGCAAATCTCTTGGCGGCAACGGAATTTCCATGTTTCTTATGTCCGTTAAAGACAAGAACTTTTGTGTTCCTCCGCGTTTATTTTTATTGAGAATATAATCAAGATAATGTGAATCCAATAAATATTTTATATATATATTGATTACACAAGGATTGTTAAATTTTATTAATGCTACATTCTTTATCGCAAAATTTGGCTGTTCATCAACAATAATTGGATTTCCAATTGTACCAATCATCGGCATAATAATATCTCCCACATCAACCTTAGACCTCTTATTAATATTTATAAAGTCTTCTTCCGAGATGTAGTTTACATTACTTAAATCTATTTTCCCGTTTTTAATATTTTTAGAAGTTACTAAAGGATAACCGTTTGGAACATACTTAGGCGAATCGTGTGTTCCATCCCTTACATCTGTAATGTCTTTAAGTGGTCGTCTTTCCCATGTTTTATTGGCAACAGGATCGCCAAACATTTCCAAAAACACACTTTTTGTTAACTGATCTAGCGCTTCAATTTGAGCTTTTCGTTTGTCGATAAGTTCTTGGGCTTTGTCTAATACATTAGCTATTTTTTCCTGAGTGCTGACTGAAGGAATAGGAATTAATAAATTATCAATATGTTCGTTTCGAAGATTGTTTATATTCGCGCCGTTTACGCTATTTGAAATAGAGCTAGAATAATAATCGGTCTTAAAAAAATACCCTAAAAACCTCGGATTAATATTTTCTTTCGCTCGTATCAACTTGCAAAAAGCTCCGAAAGAACAATCATAGTCTGAGTGTGCTTGACCTGACTTACCTACTACCTCTTTACTTCCACTAGATGCAGCAATTACAATATCACCTTTTTTAATTAATTGACTATCCCTAACTAATTCTTTTTTGACATAGATTACATCCGAAAAAACTAATTTTCCTGCTTGAATATTATTTGCTCTTAAAAGTGGTATATAGCCTTCTTTCGGCACTTCCGACACATCACTTTTTTTATAAGATACACCCCTAATCTGTTCTATAAAATTTCCTAAGGGATAAGTCTTATACTTAGATAACATACTTCTCACTACCCTCTAATCATTTCTTTCAACTCTCGTAATCCTTGCATAATCTCTTTTTCCAACGCTTCCACTTTTTCAAGAATCACGCTTGGCGCTTCATACTCCACTTCTTCATACTCAATCTCTTTGTACTTGTTAATCGATAGGTCATAGTCGTTTTCACGAATTTCTTCCACCGGCACGAAGAACGACTGCTCCGTGCGCTTCCGTTCTTTTTCCGCTTCACGGTTATGGAATCGTTCAATGATGTCCGGAATATCGTTTTCTTCAATCGGGGTGCGCTTGTCGTCCAAAGAGTAGCCATCGGCTTTCATGTCATAAAACCATACTTGATCCGTACCGCCGACGCCTGTTTTTGTAAAAATCATGATCGCCGTAGAAACCCCAGCATATGGTTTAAATACGCCGCTTGGCATGGAAATAATCGCTTCTAACTTATGATTTTCCACAATTTCTTTGCGGATATCTTTATGCGCCTTCGAGCTGCCGAACAATACCCCGTCCGGAACGATGCAGGCGCAGCGTCCGCCCGTTTTTAAAATTCGCAAGAATAAGGCCAAGAATAAAAGCTCGGTTTTCTTTGTCTTTACAACTTTTAACAAATCATTTGAAACTGCATCATAATCTAATGAACCTTTAAAAGGCGGATTGGCAAGGACAAGGGTGTATTTGTCCTTATCTTTGTTTTGTTCCGACAAGGAGTCGCGATATTCGATATTCGGATTTTCAATGCCATGGAGCATCATGTTCATCGCGCCAATCCGCAGCATCGTGCGGTCCATGTCAAAACCGTAGAACATATGGTTATTAAAATGTTCTTTTAAACTTTGCACTAAAAACAAGTCACTGCGATGTTTACGCAAATACTCTCCTGCCGCTACTAAGAAACCTGCGGAACCGGCGGCCGGATCGACAATAATATCTTCCGGTGTTGGTTTGACTAACTCTACCATCATCTTGATAATATGACGCGGCGTACGGAATTGCCCATTTGTTCCAGCAGTCGCGATTTTGGATAACAAATATTCATATAAATCCCCTTGTAAATCGCGGTCCTTCATTGGGAGTTTATCAATACCGTCCACAATTTTGGAAAGCATTTGCGGCGTAGGAATCATAAAAATCGCATCGCTCATGTACTTTGCATATGCAGATTTTTTATTGCCATGCAAGCTTTTAATGAAAGGGAATACTTCCTTAGATACAATTTCATACATTTGTGAAGCTTCTAGATTTTTAAACTTACTCCAACGCAAGTGTTGTTTATCTTCAGGAAAGATTCGTTCAAACTCAATTCCTAACAGAGCAGCCTCTTGTTCTCTTTGAGTTTCTGCTTCATCGAGTCCTTTAATAAATAAAAGGTATGTAAATTGTTCAATGACCGTCAGCGGGTTCGTAATTCCGCCCGTCCAAAACGTTTCCCATATTTTGTCGACTTTGTTCTTTAATTCTCCAGTAATCATATAGCTGCCTCCTTATTATTTCCAAACTTAATTATACATAGTTTTATCGGCGTTAGAAACTTTGATTTCGCTGGATTCAATCAACTGTCAAAAAAGAAAAATAATGACTGCAAAGATATTATGATAACGCTAATGCATCATCTTGTATTCAAATTCAGACTCAATACAGGGGTTGTATAAAAAATAAAAGTTATTAAGGTAAATGGTTAGCCAGCTCCGCAATCCGGGCAGCTACTTTCCGTTTTCGTCCCATCACTACTTCCATATGTCAGACTAGCGAATACGCCTTATATATGATTTATATTTATTCTCTATTACTCCCGCTCCCATTCTCCCTTACAATCAGGACATTGCCACCGAATGACCCGGTCTGCTTCCAAACTGGATATGCCGATTTTTCTGCTGAAATGTGTGGCATTTCCATAATGATGCTGAAGTTCTTTTGGAATCGGATCCCCTTGCAAATCTGTGCCACAATACGGGCAGTATTCTTTATGATCATCCATGTTAGTTCACGTCCTTCGCTTATTGGATTTGGTTCGGTTTGTCTCTTGAAGTGGCATTTCTTCCTAATAGAAAACGCAGTACCTGTGAAAACACCTACAACCAGCGATTAAAACGCCAAAGAAGAAGAGAACGTCTGCAAAATACAAATAACACAACAATAAGATCGCTCTAAATAGAGCGCTTTTTTTTCGCATTCAGAAATAGTTCTTTTTACCTATAAGAATATTAATTTCTTAAAAGTAGGATGATTAATGATTAAAACCCCGAGCATTTCACTCACTTAGAAAGGATGATTCTCTATGAAGACAACTTAATTATAAGACAAAATGGTTATCACATCGTTAAAGAACCTAGCAACTAAATAACATGTTAACCACTAACAAGCGAGATCCGCAGGTTGCATGTTGCTGTCAATTTATTGATGCACATGTTCTGCGGATTTCTTATTTTTAATGCTTTACATTGGCGAAAGGAGTAAAAAGCATCAATGAATGAGGAAAATCAATGTTACAGTTGGCTTGAAGAATGCCTGAAAAATTGTACAAAATATGGATTTTCCCAAAGGATCATAGAACTTTTTAAAGTTTTATATCTGGAGGTGGAGGACAAATGAAGCCATCTTTTACTGAATTGAAAGTTCCGGGGCATAAGACAAGGATTATGATTAAGAAACGTCCACATGCAAAAGAAAAAACTCTCAGTGTACAACTGCAATTCCATTTAGAAGGAAATAACGCCTCAAAAAATATGAAATAGTGTATAAAACCGAATGCTCCCGTCAATGATTGTTAACAAAAATTGACGGGAGGATCTCTGATGAAAACGGATTTAAAAATCGGGAAAGTAACGTTTAGCGAGGAATTGCCGAAAGAGTCGAGATTATGGTTAGAACGCTTAATCGAAAAGATTCTTTTAAATGAAATAAGCACAGATGTTCTATTACAGGCTTCCTTGTTGTCAAGAAGCATGGAAAACAAAAAAATTTTGGAGAAGGAGGGCAGTTAATTCATGCCGGATTCACCAGCACAATTAAAAGTGTTATATATGCGCGTTAGTTCAGAGAACCAGAGTGAAGAAATGCAGCTCAATGCCGCAAAACGTTATTTAGAGCAATATAACCCTGATGAGGTGCTAATCCTTTGCGATCACGGTATATCAGCAACCAAGCTTCCTCTCCACAAACGTCCACAACTGGTCAAATTGCTTGATTTAGTACGAGAGGACAAAGTGGACACACTGCTTGTTTACCAACGTGATCGCTTAGCTCGTGATTTCTACGAGTATTTAACGATTATCTCAGAACTAATCAAACATGACGTAAATGTGATTTTTACAGCTTCTAATTCACCACAATTTAATAAAGATATTGTTTTAGAAGGGGCATATGCTATTTTTGCCCAACATGAGGGCCATCTGATTAATAAACGCACATCTGACGCAAGAAAACAAGCTCCCCATCGCATATTCGGATACGATGTTACCAAAACAGAGAATGGTCGTTCTTATTCAATCAATGAACAGCGCGGCGAACTGGTTAAACAGCTATTTTCTGAAGCTGCAAATGTTGAAACCCTTGAAGAATTTCTGTCCTTATTGACCAAATATAAAAAATTAATGAAACGAAAAGTGGAAGATGTGCTAAAGATATTAAAACAACCATTCTACGCCGGTTACTATATGACTCAGAACGAATATCATCGTTTGCCGCATGTTCCTGCAATTATCACACTCGATGAATACAAGAGTGCAAATAAAAAATTGGAACAATTAGAAAAGCAATATTATGAACTTAAAGCGAAAACGCAAGACAATGTATTCATTCGACCTATATGCTTCATCTGTAACAGCGAAATGTCATTGAAAATGAACACAGTGGGAACTGAAGGATACTTTTTATGCAACAGAAACCATGAATTGGTCGATATTTCAATTCAACAACTTAACAAAGTGATTGATGAAATTGTAACAGAAGCATTAAACAACCTGAATACAAACGAATTGGAAAAGAAATGCCTTTCGTTTCTCACTTCATTAAAAAAAGCCAATGATCAAGATAAAACAGCTTGTTTACAAGCCATTCGACATATTGAATACAAACTATGCACCACATACAACCTATCCAAACCTTGCAATGAAGCCCAAAAACTTTTAGAAGAAATACGTGCATTAGAGTCGAAATTGAACAATATCGTGCAAAAAGAACAAAAAATAAATGAATGCTTACGGGAGATCAATGAATTGGTGCGGCTCATTCAAGTAATGCTGCGGGAAAATCTAGAAGACCATGAGCGCCGCTTACTAGCAAAAATGATGATTAAAAACTTAATTGTCCACCATGATTATGTAATTTGTGAGTTATTTTTCCACGAATTTTTCAAATCGGAGGTTTTAACATGACAATACCCAAATTAAATAAAGGAGTCGGTTATATTCGCCGCTCCAGTCATAAGCAACTGGATAACCATTCAATTGAGATTCAAAAACGCGAGATTGAAATAAAGGCAAAAGCGGAAGGTTACGAAATTATTCACTGGTGTATTGATGACGCAGTCAGCGCCTATCGAAAAACCGCTACAGATCGACCGGGCATGCGGGAGCTTTTTATGTATTTTATCAATAACGAAGCTGATGCTGTGTTCTTCTATGAAGAAAGCCGAATAGATCGTACATTCAACAGTTTTGTAACACAAATTTACAACCCCATTAAGTCTCTCAAACCAAATTGTAAGTTCTTTTGCACCACCGTTTCTGGCGAATGGGACGCACACAATACGATTACGGAAATGAAATTGTTATTTGCCGGACAGGAATCTATCATTAAGTCCAAACGGACTAAAGATACCCAAGATGGTTTGCTAGCTAAAAAAATCCGTCCGGGCAGCCGAACACCGTTTGGTTATAAAAAAGTCACTGTTGACGAACAAACCGGTTACAAAACATTGATTCCTGACGAAAATGCCCCTATTGTTTTGCTCATTTTTTATCTATCTTCTTGGGGGTATAGCAATGAAAAAATCGCAAACCTTCTAAACGAATGCAATGTTCCTTCGCCATCGGGAAATGGATGGCATGAAAATACAATCGATGCAATCTTACATCGTTATATCTATGCTGGCCATTTAACTTGGAACGTCCGAAAAAGCGCTCATTCCAGTTCTCGTAAACCAAAAGAAGAAATCACTTTCATTGAAAATGTATATGAACCTATTGTGCCGCCCCATCTTTGGCATCTCGTCAATGAAATGAGGAAACTCAAAAAACAAACGAAACAATTTGATACGCCATTTTATTTACGGGGGATTGCTTATTGTAAAAATTGTGGGATTTCTTTAAAGACTAAAGTTGACACACCTAGCAAGTCAGCTAAAAAATATATGAAATATGTTTGTCCGAACTGTAAACAAAAAATCGATATGGATGCCGTTCATGAAATTGTATTTAAACGCTTCTCTACTCAATGGACTCAACAGTTTTATAAGATGAGAAGCCATGCTCAGAGACTACTTCTTCAATGGAAAAAAATCTTACGTACAGAGGAAGAGTCGTTAAAAAAACAGAAAGAGATGCTATTATACAATGAACGAATGATTGAGGGGAACAATGAGAAACGCGCGTTTTTAAAACATATTTCTTCTGCAAAAGAAACAATGCAGAAAAAACTTGCACAACTACATTCCGCTATGGAACAAATTGATTTACTGTTGAATAACGATGAGATTGACAAGGTATTTCAACGCTTTGAATATTTAACCTCTTTCGACCAGTTCAGTGATATTGAGAAACGGACACTATACCTAGACAGGGAACTAACCGAACCCTCCATTTGCTTGATGGGTAAAAAACCGAAAAATGAAACCACCAATTTTTTTAGAAAAACCTTAAAATATAAAAAAACAAAGATATAATGTATTCAAAATTAATCCTTAAAAAGATCTCCAAACAAAAAATTAAATACTGACTCCGTAACCCGACAAAAAGCGAAAACCGCAGAGGTTACTAAGCCACTTAATGTATGTGGATGTGGCTGGGTACTCTGCGGTTTTTATTTTTAGACTTACTTTTAAATGAAAGGAGCCAACTATCATGAAGAAACAATTAAATTCTATAGAACGCATTTACAGTGACCCTAAAGTAACCTTTTCTGAACTTATTAAATCCATTATTAATAATAAAATTGACGAAATTGTCAATAATAATAAAAAGGTGAACACTGCTACATCTCAATTTAGCAAGGAAGGATTGAATGCGAAATGAGATGTGGCGTTTATGTACGAGTTTCTTCTGATAAGTTAGAACAACAAGCTTCTTTGCAGTATCAAAAAGAATTGTTCTACAACTACATCGCAGATAAGGGCTGGGATTTGTATGAAGTTTACATCGATGTTGAATCAGGAACTACAGCAAAGCGCAAAAATCTGCAGCGATTAATTGACGATGCAATGAACAAAAAAATCGATGTTATTCTAGCCAAAGAGCTTTCGCGTTTAGCGAGAAACGGAGAACTATCTTATCAAATCAAAAATCTTTGTGAAAATCACGGGGTTCACATCATTACGCTAGATGGAGCTATTAACGCCTTACAAGGAAATACACACATGTTCGGTCTTTATGCTTGGATGTATGAACAAGAAGCTCAACGCACCAGTGAACGAGTAAAAGAAACTCTCAAGACCCGTGCTAAAAAAGGGCTTTTTAAAGGAAGTACGCCCCCTTACGGATATACAATCAAAGATGGAAAATTGCACATACGAGATGATGAAACCCCAAACATTGTTCGCAGAATTTTCAATGAATATCTGGCAGGCTATGGACGCGATTCAATAGCAAGAAGACTCTATAACGAAGGGATACCAACACCATCTGAAGTGGCTGGAAAAAAGAATGCGGGCGACAAATGGAACGATTCCACCATCAAACTCATTTTAACCAACCCGCACTATACAGGCGATTTGGTCCAAGGACGTACAACGACTGTGAGTGTTACAAGCAACAAACGGAAAAAGGCGTCTGATGAGGAGCTAATTATTATTCCAAACGCTCATGAGCCGATTATTCCAAGAGACGTATTTGAAGCTGTACAACATCAGATGAAATTACGTTCAAAAACCATTCCTGCTCCAAAACGGCACCTATTTACGAATATTGCCTATTGCGCTGATTGCGGCAAAGGCATGTGGTATCGCTCAAATCGTAAAGGTTATGTGTGCGGTGGATATGCCAGATTCGGCAAAAAAGCTTGCAGCAGCCATGTCATCAAAGAGGAAGTGCTTAAACAAACCATCATTCATGACATCCAGTCTCTCATGCAGCAAATTGATAAGGAATATTATTTAAAACAACTCGAAGAAAAAGCAAAACAATCTCAACTTTCCGTCCAAAAGAAACTGGATAAAATAAACAAGAAAATTGACGCTTTAAAAGCACGAAAACGCAAATATATCGAGCTGCTCGCCGATGAAAAAATCACCCAAGAGGATTATCAAGATATGATTGAGACAAATAGCAAAGAAACTAACGAGCTTGTCGTTTCAAAAAAAGAACTTGAATCTTTGTTATCAAGCCATAAAGTTGTCGAGAACATCCAAAAGTTGAAACAGGAATTGGCCCAATTTTTAAACTTTGATGAATTAACACCGGAAATTCTGCATCGTCTCATTGATCGTATTGAAATTAAAGCGGATGGAACTCCAAAAATTTTTTATCGATTCTCCGCTCCAAAAATTGAATAAAGCAGGAAACAAAAGCGTTTCCTGCTTAATTTTTTCTCAAAACGATCTGCGAGACACACTCAACGTGGCTCGAGAGGACAGAACGAATGTCATTTGAGTGTGTCCGTTCTCGGGAACATATCCACTCAGTTAAATTTCCTTCACTGGACGAACCACACTGTCATCTCCATCATTAATCAATTTTCCTTCTAAATATTTATCAAATATTCCAAGAGAAAGAAATGTAACAACTCCGTCATTATCTTGAATTTCCAATTCTATTGACTTTGACGAAAGGAAAATCAAATGCACTTTTATATCCTCATCCACACCGATAAATTCCTGTACTTTCTTAGGTTCTGAAAGTATAAGGTCATATCTCCGCCTATAACGATCATAATACCCATCTTTCTCGAATAGCTTTTTATAATCTGTAACCATTCGGCTTGAGTTTAATGAGTCAGAGAAACACTTTGCCTCAAATTAAAAATAGTTCTATTGTATCTTCTGTGTAATATATAACATCAAAACCGCCATAATCTATTTCCCGATCACCAAAAGCCTTTGGTATTTTACATCTTTTTCATCAATCTTTTTAGAGGATGGGATAGGTTTGTACGTAACGAGGATTACAATAATAGGGCGGTCTAGGTCCTATTAACGGCATTGACCACGTGTAGGGGTTGTAATTATAGAGCATCTCTACTTTTTCATCAGAAAAATTCACTAGTAATAATTTGACTTCAGGACTATATTGAAACAAGCGAATAACCTCCTCTTACATTTCCTAATACACCTTATTCAGCAACTTCTAATAAAGAGCAAGTACTTCTTTCATCAAGCTTTAAACAATTTTGGATTGGAACATGCACTAGGTACGCCCATGCAACATAATGTAAAAGGGTATTTTCTATTAATGCAGGGAGGTCTCCAAATGCAACAGGATGAGCAAAAAAATCAGAAGAGAATCACCGATGGAAATTATCCAATATATCCAAATTACGGGTTAATAACTCGCTATGAGGAAATTCCGATTAATGTCCCTGAACAACGTCAACTTCGACAACCGGGCGTGGAAAGACTGATGGTTCCCCGGCCTATTATTGAAAATCCAGAGTACAGGGGAAGCGGGAAATTAACAGGGAAAGTCGCCCTCATCACAGGTGGAGACAGCGGGATCGGAGCAGCTGTAGCGATTGCGTTTGCTAAAGAAGGCGCTAGTGTTGCTATTTCCTACTTGGATGAACATGAAGATGCAAACAGAACAAAAGCACGGATCGAACAACTCGGCCAGCGCAGCATTTTATTGCCAGGTGATGTCCGAGACAAAATTCAATGTATCTCCATCGTGGAACAAACGATCCAATCGTTCGGACGATTGGATATTCTTGTTAACCACGTGGGTATCCAGTTCCAGCAGCCAAGTTTACTCGATATCACAGACGAGCAATTCGATGACACCTTGAAAGTTAATATCTATTCTCATTTTTACACAACTAGAGCGGCGCTTCCCTATTTGAAACCAGGTAGCTCAATTATTAATACATCTTCGGTTGTGGCTTTTAAAGGTCATTCACAATTGATTGATTACACAACAACGAAGGCAGCGAATATTGGCTTTACTCGTGCTTTGGCCAATAATCTTATAGATAAGGGAATTCGGGTCAATGCTGTAGCACCAGGATCAACCTGGACTCCGCTCCAGCCGTCAACATATTCTGCAGATCAGGTCGCTATATTAGGTTCCAGTAATCCGATGCAGAGAATGGCCCAACCATTTGAGCTTGCGCCAGCGTACGTCTATCTTGCCTCTGACGATTCCAGATTTGTTACTGGCCAAACCATTCATGTTAATGGTGGAGAGCTGACATCATCATAAGAAACTATTCAACCAGTAAGATTAGTTTTGATCGGTGACTTGATTAATCTTCTTGTTTGAGATAGAATGCATGTATAGTCCTCCTTGGTATTCAAATTAGGGGTCAATTCACAGATTGACACCCCCGAATCATACCAAGAGGGCTTTTTTTATTCAAGTCCCCGGAAAAACTTCTAACAGGAATGCTCCTTCTTTTATTTTTTCAAATACACAAAAAGAAAAATATTTCCTCAAGAACGATTTCCAAAATGAAATTACGCTGTTGTTGGGAATTTTAATGGTAGAAGAGTATTTTTGGTTAGTATCTGTTAGCTTATCTCTATAATTATTGCGTCAAATTCCTTTCACTACAGTTATTATTTTAAGAATGTCACTAATTCTCTTTTTAGATATCAGAAAATTTAAACTTTTTTACCCCTATTAAAATATTAAGAATCCGAAAGTATCATATTTCAGCTAGATTAGTAAGCCGGCTGAAACGTCTAGCCCCATTAATGTAAAAAACTAAATGGAGGCAACGACGGAAATGAAAATTGAGAGAATTTATCTAAATGAAGTTAAACTAGAATACATTTTAACTGAGCTATTTAAAAACCAAATTGACGATGCCTTAAAAAGCGTATATGTTAATAATGACACCACTGCATCTCATGATTATGAAGGTGATAAATCATGAGATTGGTATTTGCAAATAATTTGAACAAACAGAAGACTAACGAAAATTCATCCATTGAAACACGGTGTTCAAAAAATTTAAAAGTTGCCATTCTCGTTCGGGTATCTACCGCAAAAGAAGAGCAAAAATCTTCTTTAGATACGCAGAAAAAAATATTCACACGCATGTGTGAAGAGAATAATTGGGAAATATACGATATCTACGAAGAAGTAGAATCTGGGACACACACTAACCGCAAAGGTCTGAATCAGTTGATTAACGATGCTAAAGAAGGTAAATTTAATCTAATTTTAGCAAAAGAATTATCCCGGCTTGCTCGTAATGTACCGCTGGCGTATCAATTACGGGAAATTTTAAATAAGCACAAAGTCCACTTAAAAACGCTGGATGGGGCAATTGATACTTTGAACGGTGATCTGGACAAATTCGGTTTATATGCGTGGATATACGAACAGGAATCACAAAAAACAAGCAATCGTCTCAAACAAACATTTAGAGCAAGAGCCAAAGAAGGAGAATTTAACGGATCAGAGCCTCCGTACGGATATTATTTAAAAGATAAAAAGCTATATGTACGAGATGATTATGAAGTGGTCAAACGTATATTCAATATGTATCTACAGGGAAAAGGATTTGATGCAATCGCTCGGCAATTATACAATGAATCCATCCCGACACCAGCACAGCTTAAACGTAAATCCAACGCAAGCGATAAATGGCACGGTTCAACAATTAAGGTTATATTAACAAATCCGCATTACACCGGCACATTGGTACAATGCCGGGATACGAAACCTTCAGTTACTGACAAACGACAACCTCTACCTGAGTCAGAATATGTAATTATTGAAAATGCACATGAGCCGCTTATTTCTATTGAAATGTTTAATACAGTACAGGAGTTAATCATCTCAAGAAGTAGAATTCGTCCTCAAGCAGAGGTTCATCTTTTTACGAATACCATTTTCTGTGCAGATTGTGGCCGGGGGATGCATTTTAAAAAGAACCGTAAAGGATATGTATGCGGAAACTTTAACAAACATGGCAGCAAAGCATGTTCTGACCATTTTATTAAAGAAACAGAGTTAGAAGAAATAATCCTGAATGATATAAAGAGTATTGCGCAACAGATGGATCTGGATGGCCTTATCGACCGAGTGATAAAGCAGCTAGAATCAAATACAAAAAATAATACAAACCGTTTAAGCCAAGTTGAGCAAAATATTGAAAAGCTCAAAAAGCAGAAAGTGCAGTTAACCTCATTGCTTGCAGATAACAGTATTGATATTGAAGAATACCGCTTAACAATTGAAGAAATCAATAAAAAAATTGATGATTTGATGTCCGATAAACTGAAGCTAGAAAAATCTAAAGATCAATCCAAACGGGAACGAAAGAATATGAAACAACTAAAAAATGAATTAAAAGAATATATACATTTCAATAAATTAACCCCTGAGATGCTTCACCGTTTGGTTGATCGAATCGAAATAAAAGAAGACGGTTCACCGAAAATTTATTATCGGTTTGCAAATGATTTTTTAAATGAATAAAGGATATAGGAAAAGCCCGTTTCATTGATTTTCAGAAACGCGCTTTTCCAAATATTTATTTTTTTATAAGCAACGCGCAACACTCAACGTGCATCGTATGCGGGAACATGTCGACTGGCTGGACTTCTTTTGTTTCGTAGCCGCCTTGTTCGAGGATGGCGATGTCGCGTGCAAGGGTTGCCGGGTTGCAGGAAACGTAGACGACTTTTTTCGGTTTCATGGCGATGATCGTCTGGAGCAGAGATTCGCCGCAGCCTTTGCGCGGCGGGTCGACGACGATGATGTCGGCTTTGATTCCTTGTTCGTGCCATTTCGGGATCAATGTTTCCGCTTCGCCGACAGCGAATTCAACATTTTCCATTCCGTTTAATTTTGCATTTCTTTTTGCATCTTCCACCGCATCGGAAACGACTTCAACGCCGTACACTTTTTTCGCTTTTTGCGCAAGGAACAGGGAAATGGTGCCGATTCCGCAATAGGCGTCAATCACCGTTTCTTCTCCGGTAAGGTTCGCATATTCAAGCGCTTTATCGTAAAGCACTTTCGTTTGGACGGGATTTACTTGATAAAAGGAGCGGGCGGAAATAGCAAATTGAATGGAGCCGATGCAATCATAAATATATTCCGATCCCCATAGAACTTTCGTTTCATCGCCAAAAATGACATTTGTCCGCTTCGGGTTTATGTTTTGGACAATCGATTGGACGCTTGGAAATTTTGCGGTGATTTCAGCTAAAATCCGCTTTTTATGCGGGAAATCAGCGGTTCGGGTAATAAAGACAACCATTGCCTGCTTCGTCATGTCCCCGTATCGAACGACAATATGGCGAAGCCAGCCTTTATGTGCTTGTTCATCATAAGCACGGATGCCGTAGCGGCGGCAAATCGCCTTCACCGCTTGGACAATTTGATCATTTTCAGACTGTTGAATGAGGCATCGCTCCATATCGATGATCTCATGTGTGCGCTTCTGAAAAAAGCCGGCAATCAATCCGCCTTCACGTTCGCCAACCGGTACTTGGGCTTTGTTTCTGTAATTCCAAGGATCGCTCATTCCAATCGTCGGATGAATGGTCGTTTTTGTTACATCTACTTTCCCAATGCGGGCTAGGGCTTCCTTGACCACTTTTTGTTTATGACGCAGCTGGCCTTCGTAGCTTAAATGCTGAAGCTGGCAGCCCCCGCATTGCTTATAAATCGGGCATGGCGCCTCCGTCCGATCGGGGCTTGTTTTCGTTAATTCCATTAAACGTCCGTATCCGTAGCCTTTCTTTACTTTCACAACTTTAACGGTTCCTTGCTCCCCCGGCAATGCGTTCGGGACAAACAGCGGGAAACCGTTGATTTTCGCAACGCCCGCCCCCTCATGAGTTAAATCTTCAAAGACAACATCGTAAATGTGATTTTTCTTCACTGGTGCTTCCATTTTTATGCCGCTTTCCTTTCGTCTTTTGCTGACAAGATTGTATCATATCCAACCAAAAGTACCAATAGATTGAAAATGTCATATTGGGAAATACTATTGTAATGAAAATATAAAGAAACTTTCGTAACTTGAGCATGCAAAAAAGCGTCAGTATTAGCTGAAGGAGTGAAAAAAATGGAACAAAGCTTTAAAGATTCACTCATCGAACAGCTTATTGCAAAAGGTGTCTATAAGGGAGAAGAAGGCCAACAATTATATGAGTTAAACGTTATTGAGCTGTTAAAGCTTATGAATAAAACGGAAAACAACAAATACCATTACGGGGAATGAAACTACAGGAGGAAAGAATGTTGAAACCGCCGGGTCAAGTCCTAATTATTGTGTAAAATCTCACTCCCCGCCCAGAAACCTAGATTCTTGGCAAACTTAAACGATTCCTTTTTACACAAAGTTCAGGACTTGATCAACCGCCGCATCCTCCTTTGCCTTATGAAAAAGAGCAGCCGATTCGCTGCTCTTTTAAAATGCTCCGTCCGAAAAGAGGATTTTATAAAATAAAAAAGGGAACGGCTCTCGCCTCGGCCGCAAAAACCGGAATTATGAGACAGTCCCTTCAATCGGCGCATTTTTTTCCGCTTTTTCTTTTGACATGATAACTTCTATATGTTGATATAAGTTTTCAAATTCGCCCGGAAGCTCTCCCCCGTACTCGCCGTCTAAATTCAACAGCATTTTGTCTTCCGTTCTGACTTTGACCCTGTTCGCTTTCGTATAGATGACATGTTCACTGTGAATATGCTCTCCCTTTAATGCCAAGCTAGCCAGCCTGATAAATTCAGCGAGATTGACTTTTTTCAAAATCAGCAGATCAAACATGCCGTCATTTAAAATAGAGTTTGGAGCAAGCTTTTCAAACCCGCCGACCGAGTTCGTCAAGCTGACTAAAAAAAGCATAATTTCACCTTGGAACAGCTTTCCGTCATATTCGATTTCCACTTTTGTCGGATGGATGGAAGGAAGCATTTCAATTCCCTTTAAATAGTATGCGAGTTGTCCGAGAACCGTTTTTAATTTGCTTGGCACGTCATACGTCAACTCGGTCAACTTTCCGCCGCCCGCAATATTGATAAAAAATTGATTGTTGACTTTGCCGATATCAATTTTTCTTTTCACGCCGTTCAGCAATGTGTCAACCGCATTCAAAATATTATCGCGGGGAATGCCGATGGCACGGGCGAAATCGTTCGTTGTGCCAACTGGGATAATCCCAAGGGTCGGGCGGGTTTCCATGACCGCAAGACCGTTGACCACTTCATTAACCGTCCCATCGCCGCCCGCAGCTACAATGAGATCGAAGCCCCGTTCAGCCGCCTGTTTCGCCGCATTCGTCGCATCGCCTTCCCCTGTTGTTGCGTGGCACGACGTTTCGTACCCGGCCTGTTCAAACTTAGCTAAAACTTCGGGAAGCTGCTTCTTAAAAGCTTCGCGTCCAGATGTCGGGTTATAAATAATTCTTGCTCGTTTCATCTACATCATCCTATACCAGCATGAAATATCTATCGAACTTATGTTGAACATGAAAAGTAGAACCAATAATAGATTATGCTTTTTCAATCAAACAAACAAGTTTTTTTCACCAATTTGTCATTTCTTTTTTTAATAAAGTCTCCCTCATGGAAAAACACCCAGCTAAAAAGCTGAGTGTTTCGATATCGCCCCTTATCGCTTCTTGATTTCTTCCAATAATAATTTGTTCACCAATTGCGGATTGGCTTGTCCTTTCGTCTTCTTCATAATTTGGCCGACCAAAAAGCCAATCGCTTTATCTTTTCCGTTTTTAAAGTCTTCGACGGATTGCTTGTTTTCATCCAATGTTTCCGTAACAAGCTTCAAAATCGTTCCTTCATCGGAGATTTGCACGAGTCCCTTTTCTTTTACAATTTTTTCAGGGTCTCCGCCTTTTTCAATCAGTTCTTTAAACACTTTTTTGGCAATTTTAGAAGAAATGGTTCCGTTTTCGATCAGTTTGATCATGCCTGCTAAACTTTCCGGAGTAAGCGCCACTTCCGACAGCTCTTTTTGTTCTGCATTTAAATAGGCCGACACTTCCCCCATCAGCCAGTTGGAAGCTTGTTTGGCATCGGCTCCGGCGCTGACTGTTGCTTCAAAGAAATCGGACATTTCTTTTGTCATTGTCAGCACCTTGGCGTCATAAGCAGGAAGTCCCAGCTCTTCGACATATCGTTTTTGGCGGGCATCGGGAAGTTCCGGGATGGATGACCGAACCCGTTCTTTCCATTCATCATCTATATACAGTGTCACTAAATCGGGTTCAGGGAAATAACGGTAATCTTCTGATCCTTCTTTCACACGCATTAAAATCGTCGTTTTAGTCGCTTCGTCATAACGGCGTGTTTCCTGTTGAATGACGCCTCCGGACAGCAAAATTTGCTCTTGCCGCTTTTGTTCATATTCAAGCCCGTTTTTCACAAAGGCAAAGGAATTTAAATTTTTAAGCTCCGTTTTTGTGCCAAATTCCCTTTGTCCTACTGGACGGAGTGAAATGTTGGCATCGCAGCGCAGGGAGCCTTCCTCCATTTTGCAATCCGATACGCCCGTGTATTGGATGATCGATTTCAGTTTTTCCAAATAGGCATAAGCTTCTTCCGGAGAACGGATGTCAGGTTCTGATACAATTTCAATTAATGGAGTCCCTTGGCGGTTAAAATCTACAAGGGAATATCCATCACCGCTGTGCATCAATTTGCCGGCGTCTTCTTCCAAATGGAGGCGCGTGATCCCGATTTTTTTCTTCTTTCCGTTTACTTCGATTTCAATCCAGCCGTTTTGTCCGATCGGCTGATCATATTGGGAGATTTGGTATGCTTTCGGATTATCCGGATAAAAATAGTTTTTCCGGTCAAACTTTGTATAGGTAGCCACTTCGCAGTTAAGCGCCATCGCAGCTTTCATGGCGAATTCAACGGCTTCTTTATTCAAAACGGGCAAAACGCCCGGGTAGCCGAGGTCAATGACCGTTGTATTGGTATTCGGTTCGGCGCCGAACGCATTTGGCGCACTTGAAAAGATCTTCGATTTCGTTTTCAATTCCACATGTACTTCAAGTCCGATGACCGTTTCAAAGTTCATTTGTTCTCACCCCTTACAGTTCCGGTTTTTGTTTATGGAAGTCTGTCGCTTGTTCGTATGCATGAGCCACACGATAAACGGTGCTCTCGTCAAAATGCTTGCCGATGATTTGCAAACCAAGCGGAAGTCCGTCGGCAAACCCGCACGGAACCGAAATCGCAGGAACTCCGGCAAGGTTCACGTTGATCGTTAAAATATCGTTCGCATACATTGTGAGCGGATCATCGATTTTTTCGCCGATTTTAAATGCAGGCGTTGGGGTTGTCGGCCCAATGATGACATCGTACTTTTCAAAAACATCTTCAAAATCTTTCTTGATGAGCGTGCGGACTTGCTGCGCTTTTTTGTAGTAAGCATCATAGTAGCCTGAACTTAAAGCAAAGGTGCCGAGCATGATGCGCCGCTTCACTTCATTGCCAAACCCTTCCGCCCGAGTTTGTTTATACATATCGATCAGGTTATCGGCATTATCGGAACGGTAGCCGTAGCGGACTCCGTCAAAGCGGGCGAGGTTTGCAGATGCTTCCGATGAAGCCAGCAAATAATAAGTGGCAATGCCGTATTTCGAATGCGGCAGGGATACTTCTTCCCAAGTTGCGCCTAACTGTTCGAGCACTTTGAGTGCAGCAAGAACCGACTCTCTCGCCTCTTTGCTCACACCTTCGCCTAAATATTCTTTCGGAACGGCGATTTTGAGCCCTTTTACATCTCCGGTTAATGCGGATATATAATCCGGAACGTCCACGTTGGCACTTGTCGAATCCATTGGGTCCACACCTGCAAGAACTTGGAGAAGATAAGCATTGTCTTCTACTGTTCTTGTAATCGGTCCGATTTGGTCGAGAGAAGAAGCGAACGCTACTAAACCGAAACGGGAAACTCGTCCATATGTAGGTTTTAAGCCGACCACTCCGCAAAATGCCGCCGGCTGGCGAATGGATCCCCCTGTGTCTGAACCTAATGCAAACGGTACTTCCCCTGCGCTGACAGCAGCCGCGCTTCCGCCGCTGGAACCTCCGGGAACCATTTCTAAATTCCAAGGGTTTTTCGTCTTTTTAAATGCCGATGTTTCGGTTGAAGAACCCATGGCAAACTCGTCCATATTTAATTTGCCAATCGTAATTGCTTCCGCTTCTTGAAGCTTTTTCATCACTGTGGCATCATAAATCGGATCAAAATTTTCCAATATTTTGCTCGCACAAGTTGTCCGCAAATCTTTCGTTACAATGTTGTCTTTAATCCCAATCGGCATGCCGAATAATAGGCCGAATTCATCCTTTTGGCCGATTTCTTCATCCATTTGCTTCGCTTTTGCCCGAGCCCGTTCCTCATCGAGGGCTAAAAAAGCCTCTACTTTTCCATCAACCTCTTGTATCCGTTTATAAGCCTCATCGACCAAGTCGGATACGGATATTTCCTTTTGATGGAGCATTTGCTTTAATTCGGATATTTTATGATCAAATAAAGCCATGTTGTCTCATTTCCTCCTTAATCAAGAATGGCAGGTACACGGAATAGTCCGTCTTTTTGGTCAGGAGCATTTTTCAACACAACTTCCCGCGGAAGCCCTGGTTCCGGTTGATCTTCGCGCATCACGTTTTTCATGTCCAATACGTGGGAAGTCGGCTGTACGTTATCAGTATTCAGTTCATTCAACTGCTCAGCGAAAGTGATGATTGCATCAAGCTGATTGGTAAACATTTCTGCCTCTTCTTCCGTTATCGCCAAGCGGGCAAGATGAGCAACATGTTTTACTTGTTCTTTCGAAATACGTGACATCCCAATTCACCTCCACTATTTTCGAACACACCACAATACTCTGATAATATCAAAATTTAGCCTGATAAAGCAACCTTCTTGGCACTATTTGCTAAGGGGGTTCGTGATATTCTGGATAAAAAACAAAACCGCATAGAGCGGTTATTCAATTTCAATCCATTCTTCTTTTTGTTTCGGCAGACGAACCGTTAACAAGCCGTTTTGGAAAGACGCTTTCATATTTCTTTTGATGACATAAGATGGAAGACGGACAGTGCGGGATCTGTCAGGCGCATTTTCCTTTTGTTTGACCGAGATGATCAGATCGTCGCCGGAAAGCTTCAAGCGAATTGCTTCTTTTTCCACACCCGGCAGCTCGGCATAGATGATGAAAGTATCGCCTTTTTCTTCGGTATAGATGCGGAACGCCGGCATGATGAACGTTTTGCGAAAAAAATCATCCATGCTGTCAAATATGGACTGTTTGGGATGCCGTTCAAAAAATTCATTAATCAATTTCATCGGTCCGTCCAAAGGCTTTTCGGAATATTTCTTTTGGTTGTCTCCTTCCATTATTTTTTTCTCCCCCTTCCTGAGATCAGCCCCATTCGCATCCTATGACCGCTGCTGAAAAAGTTATTGGACTTGTGCCTAAATATTTTATAAATGCCACAATCGTCCAAACGTCAATTTTTTTCATGAATATAACATTAATGAATGTCACAATTTTGGAGGTGAAATACATGGGCTTCGGTTGCCATTCTCCATTTTACGGCGGCTACGGATATGGGGGCTACGGATACGGCGCTGGTTTTGCGCTCATCGTTGTGTTGTTTATATTGCTGATTATTGTTGGTACTGCATTTGTCGGATGGTAAGAAAAACCGGGCGAAAAAACGTCCGGTTTTCAAGGATTTAAAACAAAAAGGCGGTTTCAAAGGTTAGCTTTGAAATCGCCTTTTTGTCTTAGCGGCTTTGTTTTGCGATGATCATCAGCCATCCGATTCCGTATTTCTTTTTTTCAATTGTTATGACTGTTCCGTTAAAATCAATGGTCCATTTTTGGTGATGGCCACTGTATGTTCGTACTGCGCTGACAACTTGCCGTCGACAGTTCTTGCTGTCCACCCATTTGCATCCATTTGGCTTAACCACGTTCCCTCATTGATCATCGGTTCTATCGTTATTACCATGCCCTCTTTTAATCTAGGACCTTTTCCCGGAGAACCGAAATGAGGAATTTGCGGTTCCTCATGTATTCTTGGGCCGATACCATGACCTGTAAAGTCACGAACTACTGAAAAACCTTCCGATTCGGCATATGACTGAATAGCATGCCCGATATCTCCGATTCTATTTCCGACACAAGCCATTTCAATCCCTTTATATAGGGAGTTGAGCGTCACTTCCAATAAACGCTTTGTTTTATCGGAAACGTTTCCTACTGCATAAGTCCAGGCGGAATCTGCCAAACTGCCGTTTAAATTCACAACCATATCAATGGTAACGATATCGCCGTTTTTTAAAGGGGTGTTTCGGGGAAAACCATGGCAAATTTCATCATTTACGGAGGCGCAAGTAGCATATTGATAACCGTTGTACCCTTTCTGTTCTGGCGTTGCCCCGTGTTTGCTCAAATAATTTTCAACAAATCGATCGATTTGCAATGTTGTAATGCCCGGTTTGATAATTTTCGCAATTTCTTTGTGGCAAGAAGCCAGCAATTTTCCTGCTTCGTGCATCTGTTGAATTTCTCTTTCCGATTTTAAAGTAACCATTGTCATCTCCCTTTCATAAAATAACGTTATGAACTGAACCTCCCAACAGCATTTGCCGATATTCGCAAGCCTTCCTTTAAACGTTTGTTTTTTCCTTATTTTTTCATATCGTATTCTTTGAGAAAGGGATTCTATTTTATTGGCTCAAGAAATGTTTATATATTCTATTGCGCCATTATCAACAAGTGAGCCTATATCGGGAATCGGCAAGTCTGCAAACATCTGCCATTCGCATTTCTAAAAAAATCAAAACAAACGTTCTTTTCATTCGCAAGAACGTTTGTTTTTTTAATAAATATTAGATTTTATTGATAAATATGAACAGTCGGCTCGTCCTGCCCAGGTTTTCTCACAATCAGCGCTTCTTGGCCTCTTGACGATGTAATGTTCACTTCAACCGAAATGTAATCTTTATAGTATTCCAGCACTTTTCCAGTTAAAAATTGCGTAAAGGCAATCACTTCCGTTTTTCCATAGAATTGCATGGGAATTTCAATTCTCATCTGTTTCATTTCACCGTTTTGGTAAAAAGCTTTGCCGATAATTCCTGTGTAATTCGGGAAAAAGTCTTCTATATCGGCTTTCAGCCGATTAAAGTTGTTGGCATCGTCTTGTTTTTCCTTTGATGCTTCTTCAGACGGGAAAAAGTAATACGCTTCATCGACCGCTTCCCATTTTCCGATTTGGGAACTGCCGTTATCTACGAACGCCCTAGCAAAAAAATGGCCGGGGACTATCGAATTTTTCGGTGCTTGAACATAAAGGGAAACGACAATCGGAACGCTTCCCAGCCCATCCATTTTCCGCAGCCTGTTGACAATTTCTTGGGCCATTTCCTTCCCCTTTGCCTCAATGTCGCTTTTCTTTAATTTCACTTCCTGTTGAATTCCGTCTTCCGTCCGGTAATAATGAACGGAATTGAGCGCTAATCCGATGGATATTCCTCCAAGCTCAAGCGTTTTTTCATCTTTTTTCACCAAATAATCATGTTCCTGAATATGGACCAAATAAATCGGGCTTTTTTCATTTTGCTCTTGTTCAGAACCTTCATTTGATTTTGGAGGGTTCAACCCTTCATTTTTAAAAGATTTATTTTGTTTTCTTGCTTCTTCTAAATCCTTTCCTGCCAGTTTGCGTCTTAGCCAGTTCTGAACGGTTTCCTTATCCAAATATTGCCCTTCTTGGAACACATATTTATCTGTTGGAAACTTGTCGCTTGCCATTCTCATTAAACCTGTTTCAAATTCATCAATATCAAATCTTGTATTTAAGTTGCTTGCGACAAGCCCTCTTGCTTCGCTCGTTTTAAAAGGAATGAGCATTTTATAATATTCATCCGATATGCTGTATTTTGGAATAATGGCTTTTTCCTGTGAGGATTCCTCCGTCTCTTGAACAATTTCCTCCGGTTCTCCGATATTTTGCGAACATGCGCTTAATATCACTGCGCACGCTGCTATGAACATGAAAATTTTTTTCAAGGCATCTTCCCTCTCTTATTTTCGTAATTTTTCAAGGAAGCGGGACTCATCCCAAATTTCGATATTCAATTGCTGCGCTTTTTCCAGCTTGCTTCCGGCATCCTCACCGGCAATGACAAGATCTGTTTTTTTGCTGACGCTTCCGGTCACTTTTCCGCCCCTTGCTTCAATGAGTTCTTTCGCTTCATTGCGGGACATTTCGGTTAACTTGCCGGTCAGAACGATTGTTTTTCCTGCAAAATATGAGTCGCTTTCTTCCGGATCGGCGCGTTTCGGACCTTTATATGTCATATTAACTCCAAATGTTTCCAGCTCCTTGATCAATTCTTTTACTTCCGGCTGTTCAAAGTATGTTGCAATGGAATCAGCCATTTTTTCGCCAATTTCAGGCACGGCCATCAGCTCTTCTTTTGTCGCCCTTTGCAGGCGTTCCATCGTTTCAAAGTGCTGTGAGAGAATTTTGGCGGCTTTTTCGCCAACATATCTTATGCCGAGTCCGAACAAAAGACGCTCTAAAGAGTTATCCTTTGACCGCTCGATCGCCTTCAGCAAATTTTCGGTTGATTTTTCACCCATTCGCTCAAGCTGAAGAAGCTGTTCCTTTGTCAATTTATACAAGTCGGCAACGTCTTCCACCAATCCTTCTGTAAACAGCTGGGTAATCACCCGTTCCCCCAACCCGTCAATATTCATGGCATTGCGGGAAACAAAATGGATGAGGCCTTCGCGGATTTGCGCCGGACATTTCGGGTTGATGCAGCGGAGAGCAACCTCCCCTTCCAAGCGAACAAGCTCGCTTCCGCACTCAGGACAATGTGAAGGCATTTGGAAATCTTTTTCTTCACCCGTTCTTTTATCGACAAGCACATTCACAATTTCCGGAATGATGTCTCCTGCTTTTTTTACAACAACAAAATCCCCGAGCTTAATATCTTTCTCGCGAATTAAGTCTTCATTGTGCAAAGAGGCTCTCTTGACCGTCGTTCCCGCCACTTTAACCGGCTCGAGAATAGCTGTTGGTGTAATGACCCCTGTTCTTCCCACCGTCAGTTCAATATCCAAAAGCTTTGTCAATACTTCTTCAGCCGGAAATTTGTAGGCGATCGCCCATCTCGGGCTCTTCGCAGTTGCTCCCAGTATTTCTTGCTGCCGTAAATTGTCTACTTTTATGACGACACCGTCAATATCGTAAGGAAGATGCGGGCGCTTTGCCAAAAGCTGATCGAGCAACTGAATGACCTCGTCGATATTGCGGCATTTCTTTCGTTCATGATTTGTTTTAAAACCAAGCTGATCAAGCAAGTCTAAGCCTTCGCTATGCGACGTCACCCCTGTCTCGCCTAACTCCGCAATACTATAGACGAAAATATCGAGATTTCGTTTCGCGGCAATTTTTGGGTCAAGCTGCCGCAAAGAGCCGGCAGCGGCATTGCGGGGGTTGGCAAATGGCACCTCCCCTTTTTCCATCCGTTTCTTATTTAATTGTTCAAAAGAAGCTTTCGGCATATAAGCCTCTCCGCGAACTTCCATTGATAAATTTTTCTTTAGGCGAAGCGGGATGGAGCGGATCGTTTTTAAATTTTCGGTAATGTCCTCGCCGGTGACGCCATCGCCTCTTGTCGATCCTTGCACAAACAAACCGTTTTCGTAGCGAAGGGAAACGGCTAGTCCGTCAATTTTCAGTTCGACGACATATTCGACATCACCGACCGCCTGCCGAACCCTCCTGTCAAAATCGCGTAAATCCTGCTCATTAAAAGCATTGGCTAAACTGAGCATCGGCACGCGATGTTCGACTTTCTCAAAAGCTTCCAATACAGCGCCCCCCACCCGTTGGGACGGGGAGTCTGCTGTTTTCAGCTCCGGAAATTGCTCCTCCAGCTCGATCAGTTCCCTCATGAGACGGTCATATTCAGCATCAGGGACAGACGGATTGTCAAGGACATGGTATTCATAATTATATTGGTTCAAAAGTTCATGCAATTCCTGCACACGTTTTTCCGCCGATTGTTTGTCCATATCTGTCAAACCCTTTCTTTTCAATCATTATTGAACTTTTTCGATTGGCGCAAATTTGGCCAGCAATCGTTTAATGCCGGTTGGACTCGGGAAAGCAATATCAATCTCTTGGTCTTCCCCATCGCCTTTCACGCGGACGACCACGCCGACTCCCCATTTTCCGTGCCGGACTTTCTCTCCGACTGAATAGCTTTTTGTACCTCCTCCCGTTGAAGAAAGCTCTTTAAAAGATCTATTTGGCTTCCTAAACGGGGTATTTTGCTCATGGACTTTCTCCAAAAGCTCCTGCGGAATTTCTTCTATAAACCGTGATTCAGGGTTTAAGTTCGTCCGTCCAAAAAGGGTTCGCATTTTCGCATTCGTAACATATAATTCTTCCTCAGCTCTTGTAATGCCGACATAGGCAAGACGGCGCTCTTCTTCCATTTCCGCTTCTTCCATCAGCGACCGGCTATGTGGAAAAACACCTTCTTCCATTCCTATGATAAACACAACCGGAAATTCTAAACCTTTGGCGGAATGCAGCGTCATTAAAAGGACAGAGTCGTCCGGTTTGGCATCATCCTCATCTAAGCGGTCAATGTCGGCGATCAATGCCAAATCGGTTAAGAAAGCAATTAAGCTTTTATCCTCATTTTGCTTTTCAAAATTTTGCGTAACGGATAAAAATTCATCAATATTTTCCAGACGACTTTGCGCTTCCAGCGTTTTCTCCCGGTGAAGCATTTCCCTGTAGCCTGTCCGCTTTAAAATTTCTTCCACAAGCTCGGTTACGGACAAATAATCTTGCATTTGTGACAGTTGGTCAATCATTGCGCGAAATTCGATCAAGAGTTTGGCGGCGCGGGCGCTGACACCAATATGTTCGATTTCATCGAGGGCGGCAAACATCGAAATCCCTTGTTGTGCTGCAAAACGCTCCATTTTTTCAACCGTTGAAGCACCGATTCCCCGCTTTGGCACATTAATAATCCTCATTAAGCTAATATCATCGTCAGGGTTCGCCACAAGCCGCATGTAAGCCAAGAGATCTTTAATTTCTTTACGTTCGTAGAACTTGATCCCGCCGACAATGACATAATCGATATTTGACTTGATCAGCACTTCTTCCATGACGCGGGACTGGGCATTCGTCCGGTATAAAATGGCAATATCGGACAGCTTTCTTTTCCCGGATTGGACGAGTTCTTGAATTTTCTTTGCAACAAATTGCGCCTCTCCCGTTTCGTTCTCTGCTCGGTAGTAAACGATTTTTTGCCCTTCAGCGTTTTCTGTCCATAAGTTTTTCGGCTTCCGGTTGATATTGTTCTTGATCACTTCATTGGCCGCCTGCAAAATTCGTTTCGTTGATCGATAGTTTTGTTCAAGCAGAATGACCTTAGCACTCGGATAGTCTTTTTCAAAAGACAGAATGTTTGAAATATCCGCTCCGCGCCAACGATAAATGGATTGATCCGAATCCCCCACAACGCAGATGTTTTGAAAACGGGCAGCAAGCATCTTTACAAGCATATATTGGGCGCGGTTTGATATGGATAGGTAAGCCTTTGAAGTTATCTCCAGCTTTTCCCCCCATTCACACCGTACGTGAGAGTTTCCCCTCATACGGCGTTCCATCAATCGGTTGTCATCTAAGCTACTATTTCATCGTTTCCAACCAACTTGCGAAGTTTGTTGATTTTATCTAAACCATCCTTATCTAAATTCAATTTTTGGAGATATGTCTGAATGGTTTGTTCTTCTACTGCGTGAATCAACTTGTGAACATCTTTCCTCACAAAGATTAGATTGTTGTATTCATCGCTCCCGCCTAGTTTTTTCGGGATTTTATGGTGAACCTCCATATCTCCAATTTCTAATGGTACATTTGTTACTCCACATCGCCCATACTGCCCCACGTACAACGAAATTCGATTGTCGTTGTATTCCATACTTTGATTAGGTACAGGGTTGCGTATGAGATGGTACATAACGGTCTGATTATATCCTTTTAATGCATCATGAACTTGCTTTCTTCCTTCTGACGTATAAGGACAAATATTTTGACTAAAATTCGACGGTGGCTTTGTTCTTATATGGTCAATAGGAAATACATTAATTCCATGTATAAAAACCACTTTTCCTGTGTATTTAGGATATAATCTTTTAAAAGTGGTTGATTTTGTACCTTTATAGCTCAGGATGGTTTTTGTTCGGTTATATAAGGTTCTTCTGACCGAGAAACCGATTTGTCTAAAATCTAGCTGAACATGCGTTGCGTATTGGTAGTAATTTTGAATACCGACAATCATGGCATTGAGTTTAGATACTTCGTTTTGCCCATGTTCTAATTTCTTGATTTGTTCCCGCAGTTTTTGAACGGCTTTCTTTTTCGCTTTGTCGCTTATGTTGGTTTTGGCGACAAATTTTTTCTTCTTGGCTATTGCTTTATTTTAAAACCGAGAAATTCTGAGTGTCTTTTTCGTAAGTTGATGACTTTTGATTTTTCATGGTTAATTTCAAGACCTAGTCGTTCTTTTAACCATTTCTTAACGGCTTCGAATATCAAAAAGGCGTCTTTATGATTTCGGCAGAAGATTTTAAAATCATCGGCATATCTTACAATAAACATTTCTTTTAGTTTTGTCTGTTTTAGTGCTCTGTATTTTGCGCTTTGGTCGTAGACTAACCTTCCACCAATGAGCCTCTCACGGTTATAGTTCTTTTTTGTCTTGAAAGTCTCCCATTGACTACTAATCCACCAATCCAATTCGTTTAGAACGATATTAGATAACAATGGCGAGATAATTCCGCCTTGTGGAGTTCCTCTTTGTGGAATACCAACACCCTTAATTTCTGCTTTAAGCATTTTTGATATGATACTTAATACTCTCTTATCCCGTATACCTAGTGTCCACATCTGCTTGAGCAGTTTACCATGATTCACATTGTCAAAGAAGCCTTTAATATCAATATCAACAACGTAATGTAGTTTGTTTTTATTCACTAGGCTAACGGCTCTTGATAATGCATGACTTGCACTTCTGTTAGGACGAAAACCGTAACTATGTTTATGAAACTTTGCTTCGCAAATTGGCTCTAAAATTTGCTTTATGCATTGTTGTATGATTCGGTCTTCGATGGTTGGTATTCCTAGAGGTCTCATCGAACCATCTTGTTTTGGAATTTCCACACGACGAATGGAATGTGGTTGAAAGTTAGCTAGTCTATATCTTACGTAGTTAATAAGATGTTGTGGATTCCTTTCTGCCATATCAAGAATGGTATTTCCATTTGTTCCACTCGTTTTACTTCCATGGTTTTTCTTGATATTTCGATAAGCTAACTTTATGTTCCTTTCGTCGATGATGAGTTCATATAAACGGTGAAATCGATAACCGCTTTTACTTCGGGCATACAAAGTATCTAATACTTCTTGAAAGTCATAATATTCATTGTTCCTTAGTTTCTGTTTCTTCTTCCTACGTTGGTTGTTATCAGTCAACGAATCACCACCATTCATGATAAAATGGTAGGTTTCGTTTCTCTTAGTCATACTCGAACCTGATAAGACGATGAATGTAGCTATGGCAACCGATTGACTAGTGGCTATCCCTCCATGATGTTTCCATCACTTCTTCGGTACTGTGCCACCGCTCTCACTGGCATAAAGATGAGTTATAGCTTTCCGCCTTTCCTCATCACCGTTTCATTGGTGGGTAAGACCTCCACGTTGCCAGCTTTCCACGTTCCGATGGTTCTATCTGTACATATGCACTTTTAGGTGAATCCTCTGGCCCTGCTGGCTGGACAGCGCCTGTAACGCTGTAAGGTGTTTCATAAAGACAATTCTTACTCCACCTCACCAGCACCACGAACCGTGGCGATACCATTTCTGGTACCTATACCTCTAGAGCCGTACATTCGGATTTTCGTCAGTTGGTTTTTGTGCACCAACATTCTCACCATGAGTGCTTTATAGACCCCCGGCCTATCCGCTGCACCCTCCACCTCTGGAGAGCTTTCGTCAACCTTACTTGTTACGGCAGCGTTCAGCCGACTTCACCGAGCTTATAACCACAAGATGCTTACCCATCTTGTCGCTATTCGGAGTATTAGGGAGAGCCTTTCGAGGCGTTACCCTCTCATTCGACTCTTCGAACCATCAGTTCTCCTAGCTTCAAAGCTAGTGCCTAACCTTTTCAGTTAGGAACGTGTCGCACTATCTTGATATTCATCAACATGAATATATTGAAATTTCCTCTGATAATATTCAAGGACTTCCGGAACGCGCCGGAACAACTGAATGGTTGACATGATAAGGTCATCAAAATCAAGAGCCTGGTTTTTTAATAATTTTTTCTGATAATCGGTGTAAATATCGCTGACCATCTGCTCCCACACGCTGCCGGCGCTTTGCGCAAACTCTTCGGGGGAAATCAGTTCGTTTTTGGCACTGCTGATCGTGCCGAGTATGGATCTGGGATCGTATTTTTTCGGATCAATGTTCCGCTCCTTTAAAACACTCTTTATCACCGACAGCTGATCAGATGTGTCCAAAATGGTGAAGTTTCGATGAATACCGATTCGCTCAATATCCCGCCGCAGTATCCGAACACACATTGAGTGAAACGTCGAAATCCAAATTTCTTCTGCGCCCGGCCCAAGCAGCTGTTCGATCCGATCTTTCATTTCCCTTGCTGCTTTGTTCGTGAATGTAATGGCCAGTATATTCCAAGGCGCCACTCCCTTTTCCGCCATTAAATAGGCAATTCGGTGGGTGAGGACGCGCGTTTTCCCGCTCCCTGCACCAGCCATAATCAAAAGCGGGCCTTCCGTCGTTTTTGCCGCTTTTTGTTGCTGCTCATTTAATCCTGACAGCAGCTGCTCTGTCAAAAAATGCATTGCATCGCTCACCTCATTTTCACGTTTGATTTGATCTTTAGCCTTTGACAGCAGCAACCGTTTCAAGGGCTGCCTCGAGGTTTTCATAAATCACATTGCCAACAACGATAATATCGGCGTATTGCGCCATTTCTTCGGCTTGTTTGCCATTTTGAATGCCGCCTCCATAGATAATCCTTGTATTCGTTAACACCGACTTAGCCGCTTTCACGATCTCCGGGTCACCGAATGCACCGCTATACTCTAAATAAAAGAGAGGGAGGCGAAACAGTTTTTCCGCCATTCTCGCATATGCTTTGATATCTTCCAAATTGAGATCCGTTTTTGCTTCTGTCAATTTAGCTGCTTTGCACTCAGGATTTAAAATACAGTAGCCTTCTGCTATGATTTCATCCCAGTTCATGATCTCGCCGAACTCTTTAATGGCCTTGTGGTGCAGATCAGTAATCCATGTTGTGTTTCGGCTGTTAAGAACCGTCGGGATGAAATACAAATCAAACCCCGGCACAATAGATTCCAAATTGGACACTTCCAAAACGCATGGAACGAGATAGCGGCGGATTCGCGATAGAAGAGATAGAACATTATCCTCCGTTACATTGTCGCTGCCGCCGACAATAATGGCATCTGTCTTTGATTCGCAAATTTTCTCAAGCTGTTCATCAGAAATCGATTTATCGGGATCAAGTTTAAACACATGTTTCCACTCGTTCACATCATACATACAGTAGCCTCCATTCCATATACCATTTCCTTATTATATCAAATAATAGAACTGTTACGTAAAACGCAGTATACTAAAACCCTGAAATTCTTGATAAATAAAGTTTTTGAAGTTTGTTTACTATCTTCTGTGTTGAAAAATAATGTAAAAACGTTTCCTTGAAGAAAGTGGGGCAACTTTTGGGACAACTTTTTTGGAAAATAAATGGCGGACAGAGGCTGAATTTATTTATCCTATTATTTAGGGGAAAATATCGAAATTAATGTTTTAAAATTTTTTAACTTAGGTGTGAGGACATCATTTGTATAAACGTGTTCAATTCACGTTGGAATCATTAACAACAGAGCCCTAGTCCCTGTCAACACAATATTCTAATTGACTGGAACATATTTCACATTAGTGCCTGAAAGATCTATATATCGACATCTTCAGCCTTAACTGTACAACACAAAAAATTATGACCTTTTACGAGATTGCGTTATCATTTTGTCATCCTCTTTTCTTGTTTTACATGAATTAATTTAAAATGGAAAACTCATTTTAGGCGTTATAATTTACCCAGTCATCCATCATGGAGAATGGTAACAGTTTCACTATAAAAGTAACAAAAGGACTGAATTAGGTATTAACGTTATTCAATCCTTTCCTCCATCACAAAGACTACTAGATTCAGTTTATTCTTTTCTTATTGTAACTTCCGTGGATATACATTTTTAAATTAGTCTATACTAGTTTCATTCTCAACTGTTTTAAAATAAATGGCACTACAAATTGAACAGTCAGATCCACTATCAAAAGTGACATTGTATTAGTCATCGCATTGGATCACTAAGTTAATGATAACGTTCTTTAAACATTCGTTGAAGGGCTTCATGCGCCTCGACAAATCCTCGCAGCCTCCTTTCCGACCTATTTCTCATTAAAATCCTTAATTGTTCAATACACGTTTTTTCTGCGACTTCTAAGCTGCTTAAACTGCTAATCGGCTTCAAATGTTACCGAATCTCCTTGATCGTCCGCTCGATTGCATTGGTCGTATTAATCACACTCCGAATATTGCTTGGATAGACCATCAACGTCAGGAGGACATCCAAGTCGTTCTCCCACGATTGCACTTCTCTCGGGTACTTGCTTGACCACATGTTTCGAAACCCTTCAAACATCAGTAACAACGCCTAATCCTTGTATGGTTCACGATATATCCGTTTTCAATCCTCTGCTACGTCCAACTGGTCTTTTTTCCGCACAAGATGCGAGCGTGTTACGGACAACTTTTCATCTCGTACTTATACGGGCATATCCTGCAATTTTTGAGCGTTTCCACATAATCTACTATTTTTGTTTTTATAGAAAATAAAGAAATATTGTTATAGACTATATAGTAAAGGGGGCTTTTAGATTTATGGCAAATGAAACTCGACCTAATGTAATTATTGAAAAGGCAAAAGATTTTTTCAGAAATGAAATTGCAAAGAACCATGCAAGAAATACTGCAAAATTAGTTAGGTTAAAAGAATTTAATTTGAATCCATTTCTAGCGTCTTATAAAGCCCATTTTCTAACTGGAAATGGCAATCCTGAAAGTGTTGCTAAAGCTTTGGTTTATGCCAGGGCATTAGGTTCATCAATTGATACAACCTTTGGTAATCAGATGCAAAAATTTTGCAGCACTGTATTGGAAGGGTTTGCTTCTACTACATCAGGTATTGATATTGAATACATAGACCAACTGGACGGTAGAAAGAAGTATTGTCAAATAAAATCCGGTCCAAATACAATAAACAAAGATGATATTGAAACCATAATTGGGCACTTTAAAGGTATTAAAAATCTTGCAAGAACAAACCATTTGGATATTGGGTTAAATGACCTAGTAGTTGGTGTTTTCTATGGTACACCTGAAGAACTAAATAGCAGTTATAAAAAAATAAATGAACAATATCCAGTAATTGTAGGAGCAGAGTTTTGGCATAGACTTACTGGTGAAGAAGACTTTTATGAAAAGCTAATTAAAGGTATTGGTGAAGTTGCAAAAGAATATGATGGAACTGAACTTATTAACAATGCAATTAAAGCACTTACACCACAAATAAGAGAAGCCATGGATATGGAATATTAAAGGGGGAGGTGGCTATTAAGCACCCCCATTTTCTATTTGGTTCAATGTGTGAATGATTGAAAGTCCAATAGCCTTTGCCATATTCACTGGAACCGCATTACCTATTTGCTTATAAGCATTATTCATTGATCCCTCAAATTCCCAATCATCAGGAAAGCTTTGAATTCTTGCATATTCCCTAACAGTAAACGGTCTAGTTTCTTCAGGGTGGCAACGTTCAGTTTGTTTTTGTGCAGGGGAACATGTTAGTGTTAATGAAGGTTCATCCCATGACAATCTTCTTGCCATTCCTGTTCTACCTCCACTTGAATAATAGCTTTTGCCCATATACTCTTTTGCTATATCTTCAGGCAAATCTCTCCAATACCCACCTGGTGGAACCAATTCTAATACTTTTCTTTTAGATTCTGGATATTTGGCTCCTTCAGATTTAGGGACATCTTTAAGAACATCTTTTAATGTTAATTTATAACCATAAGGTTTTGGAAACTTATAAGATACATTATATTTTTCAACTAAGTCATTTCTAATTCCTACAATTACAATTCTTTCTCTCTTTTGGGCAACATCATAATTCAATGCATTTAATACTTCCCAATCAACCTTATAACCAATTTCAGAAAATGCATTAAGCATTGTTTCTAATGTTTTTCCACCATCATGATTTACAAGACCCTTTACATTTTCAGCAAGAAACATTTTTGGTTGTAGTTCTTCAATGATTTTTGCAAATGGATAAAATAATGTGCCCCTCGTGTCTTGAAGCCCTTTCTTCATGCCTGCATAACTAAAAGCCTGACAAGGATACCCTCCTGAAACAAGGTCTATTTCTTTGGAAGTGTCTATAAAATTCTTTATTCCTTGTTCGGCAACCTTAAAAATATCATCTTCAATAATGTTCCATTCAGGTCTATTTTTCCTTAATGTTTGACAGGCATATTTATCTATCTCTACGGCACCTAAAGTATTAAAACCTGCCATTTCAAGACCTAATGCAAGCCCCCCTGCCCCTGCAAAGAATTCAACATCGTTATATTCTCTAAGGGGTTTAATTTCTCTAACTTCTATAAATCTATCATTTTTATCAACATCTAAGTCTAGTTCCATTTGTTCAGTTTCAATAATATCATTAAAAGAAACACCCAATGTTTCACAAAGAAGGCTTACATTAGACTTAATAGGGTTGTATTTTGGACTAAGTACCATAGATAATTGATTTTTAGTAATGTTCATTTTTTCAGCTAGTTCCTTTTGTGTTTTTATTCCTGATTTTTTCATGTGTTTTCTTACTTTTTCCTTGCTTATTGTGTACATTAATGATAAACCCCCATCATAAGTTAAATAAATACTTTAACTTTTTATAGGGTTATTTTATAGAACACTTGTCCAATAGTCAATGATATTTAATAAGTAATGAATACAAATTCCCATAGATTCATAATTGCCAAAAACAATTTCAGCCAATAATTATTCTCGTGTACTGTAAAATGAATCTTTTTCATTATGCAACTTTAAATAACATAAAATCTGGATCAACCCTTTTATGACTATTAATTATTATATTTGTCGGCTTCTGCTTTTCTTAAGTCATTACTAATTACGATAGGTTTTATCCTTTCTCTTATTCTTTCTTGTATAAAGTCTTCATTGAATCTCACTCTTTTAATAGATAATATTCAAGCATATTTTGAAGTATATGGTACGCTTCGCTTAACTCAGCACCTTTAAGTGCCTTATCTTTTTTCCGTTCATTATAATGCGTATAATAGTTTCTGGTTTGTGATATTACCCTTGGAAAATAGCTGCGAAAGTTGAGTAAATAACTTTTGGGACAAAAAATAAAGAGCTGCCCGGTTCAGTTGCAGCTCCGTTTACGAAGAGGCCTCATCGTTTTTAATCCGATCAAGCGCCATGGCATAAGCATCATTTCCGTAATTCAAGCAGCGCTTGACACGGGAGATCGTTGCCGTTGACGCACCAGTCTCTGTTTCAATTTTGTGATAAGTATAACCTTCCCGAAGCATTCGGGCTACCTCAAATCGCTGGGAAAGCGATTGAATTTCATTGACAGTGCAAAGGTCATCAAAAAAACGGTAGCATTCTTCTAAATCTCTTAAAGAAAGGATCGCTCGGAACAATTGGTCAAGTTCTCTTCCCCGCAACTTGTCGATTTGCATGATTTTATTCTCCTTTCTCTTCTTCATATTGAAAAGCTTCATTTAAATCCGGGACTATGTTGATCCAAGTGTGTCCGGGAACAAGTTTTACCGGTACTCCGTTTTCATAAGGAAGGATGCGCCCGTCCACGTTTTGCCACTCGACTCGTTTCATGATTCCTTTTTGCAAAAGGATCGCCTCGCCGCCGGAATTTAAATCGATTTTCCTGCGGCCATAATTGTCAAGAAATTCATGATCCATTTGCACAATAAACACATTGTCTAACAGAACGGGTTCTTTCGTTTCCCGATCCACCGTCAATTCATCTCCGGAAAACCGCCGATAGCATCCCAAATCCTTATCATATACGTATTTAATTTGCCATTGTTGTGTGGAACCGTAAGAGACGACGCCTTCCGAAAGTTCTTCTCCTGTAATGCTGTTCAGTTCTTCTTTTGAAAGAAAAGGCAAAGGTTCGACTTCCATCTTTAATAAATAGCCGTTTTCGTCAGCACCTTTTACGATATTTTCATAAGAAATATAGGAATTGTGGGGCGCCTTTCTTGTCTGATCCCGCCAAAAAAGCGTGCCATCGTAAAACAGGCCGTTTAAATAATCGAGATGTTCCGACTCCAACTTTTCTTTGGCAGTCGGACTCCAGCCATGGCTAATGTAAAGCGCCCCGTAACCTTTGCTTAAATCGACAAAATATTCGCGTGCGCTGCGGACAGGGCCGATCACCTCAGGCTTTTCGCTCTGGTAAATGGCCAAAAAACGGGTAATCATTCCCTCCGCCAAAACCTCATATACGATATCCGCTTTGGACAAACCTGATTGAGGCCTCGCTTGCGGATGATTATTAATCATGACGGCAATCGGCCTATTATCAATCCCGCCTGAAACCGGCATTCCCGTCAATGGGCTTGTTGCCGCCGGCTCCTCAGCTACCGGTTCCTTTGCCGGAAGCGTCTTATCTTTTGTTTCTTCTTTTTCGGTTCCTTGCGAACAGGCTGTTGTGAAAAAGAGCAGGAGAGATGATATTAAGAGTAATTTTTTCATTCATTCACAACCTTAACTTGATCATGATCCCTTTTATATTTTAACGTATTATTGACGGAAAGAGTATTGTTTTTTTCATCACATCATAAATTCCTTCCGGTGTGATACGGATATAAGGCAAATGGGTAGATGATAAAAACAAAAGGCTGTAAATCGGATCTAAATATCGATAGCCCCTTTCCCTCAACAAGCCAACCAATTCCTTTTCTTCCTTCATGACCTCTTCAAACGGTTTTCCTGAGGCCGTTCCATTGATATGAAGAGGCATCTCAAAAATAACCTTGCCGTTTTCCGCAACAACCATTCCTCCGCCGATCTCCTTTAATTTAGAGAACGCTTTCATGATATCTTGCTTGTTTTTTCCGATTAACACAATGTCTCCCGTTGTTGTATAGGTGCTGGCAAATCCTTTTATGCGATTTGCAAAACCTTTCAGCATCGTGTTAATCCGCCATTCCCCGTTTTGATCGATCATCACGAGAAAGCTTTCATCATGTTCAGCGGAAAGCTCGTCGACCGAATTATCAATCGTAATCGAATACGGCTCAATAATCACGGCATTTCTCATTTTCAACCCCAATGGCATGGAAAATTGCAGGTCATCGATGGTTAAATCCCAATCAATTTCAAGGGGCTTCAACCCGTACTTGGTCCAATCGAGATTCGGAAAATGATTGAACCATTGATTATGTTTGCGAATCCATTTCCCTTTCGCCAAAACATGGACGGGATTTGGATTGTTTACCGACTCCAAGAAATTAATGGAAGCTAGGCGGCCGGGTCCAATAACACCCAATTTCGAATCAAGCATGTAATAACGTGCAACATTATATGTTGCCATTTTATACGCTTCAAACTCAGAAATTCCGGCTTCAAGTGCAATTTGAATCGTTCGGTTGATCATACCTTCCTCATAAAACGAAGGTGCTGAACCATCAGTTGTAAAAAACATCTCATCGAATCGACCGATCCCCAACTCCTTCATTTCTTTCAATAACTGTGGCAAATCCGGGCGAATGGAAGAATGGCGGAGCGGAACGGTATAGCCGCATAATAAACGGTTGTATACTTCCTGCCCATTAATGGCTTCATGGTCTGAATCCGCTCCAAACAATTTCATTTTCGTTAATGTGTTTAAAGACGCTCCTGGAAAATGCCCTTCAACCCGCTTGCCAACCTTTTTTGTTTCATGGATCCAATGCAAAAACAAATCGTCCCCACCGATCAGCTTCGGCCATCCTGTCAACTCTCCTCCTTGAATAACGGCAGGATGTTCAATCCATTGTTTGACTATATCAGGAGGCAGCAGCCGAACTTCCTCTTTCGATTCTGTTTGCAAGTCATATCGCGCCCACCAGAAAAATTGAACAGGGAAAGATTGCAAATCCTCCACAAAAGAAAACGCTTTCTTTTTGTCGAATTGTAAAAGGAAATATAAGTTATCGCAAATCAAGGTTGTTGTTCCAGTTTTCGATACATATTGGGCAAGCGAGTGGGGATTATATAACTGAAACGGGTGAGCATGCGGTTCAATATATCCCGGAACTAAATAAAGTCCTTTACAATCAAATATTTCTGTATTTGTTGTTTGTTCAGGCTCTTCACTGCCAACATAAACAATGCGATCTTCGTAAATCCAAATATTGGCCTTTACCCATTGATTTAAATAAGGCTGCAAAAATTTCGCGTTTTTCAAAAGCAAAGTAGGTGACAATCTATTTGAAGCGACATCGACATGTTCGCGTAATTCGTTCGCTTTCCAAAAAGCACGGCAGCGCATGATCCATCAGTCCTCCTCAAAGAAACTTAAAATACTCTTTTGCTTTACATTTTAACATATGAAAAATGTTAAAGCACTAAAGTTTTTTACAAAATTTTGAATTCGTTGGCGGAACGTATTTTGAAGGGTACAGGAGGCCTAACACGATCAAACCTTCTGTTCCTTTCGATTGCCGCCTGCACAAACCGGTTTGGATTCCGCGGCAGTTTTTGCCATCATAAACTGCCAAATAAAAAAGAGCAGCCAAAGCTGCCCTATTTTTTAAGGAGAGATGCAAAATGATGATGGAATACTTCACGGATATGTCATTTGTATTATTTGTCATGATCGGAAGCATTATTGCCTTGTTGTATGTGTTTGTCAGAAAAAAAAGAAGGTCTCAGAGCTAATATTTTATTAAAGCTCGGTAGCCAATATCTTTCCGATAAAACAATCCTTCTGTGTCAAGCTCCTTTAATTGCTTGTAAACTTTTTCTTGCGCTTCTTGCAAATTTTTCCCAAAAGATGCAACAAGATATACACGGCCCCCGTCTGTTACAAATTGGCCGCCTTCCTCTTTTGTTCCCGCATGGAACAGAAGGGTATCCTCCCCAACAGTTAATGAACCGATTGGCGTTCCTTTTTGATAATTTCTAGGATATCCTTCCGCCGCCACCACAACGCCAAGCAATGCTTGATCTGTCCATTCAAGTTCAGCCGGCTCCGCTTTTAATACTTTTAAAATCACGTCGACAAGGTCTGATTTTAACCGAGGAAGGACGACCTGCGTTTCCGGATCGCCAAAACGGGCGTTGAATTCAATCACTCTAGGACCGTCTTTTGTCAACATCAAACCGGCATAAAGAACGCCGGTGAACGGCGCACCTTCCTCCTTTAATGCTCTAGCCATTGGTTTTACTATCGTTTCGATTGACTCAAGAACCACCTCATCAGAGATTTGTGGAACAGGGGAATATGCACCCATCCCCCCTGTGTTCGGCCCTTTGTCTCCATCATAGGCGCGCTTATGATCTTGGGCAATAACCATCGGATAAACATGTTCCCCGTTTACAAAGGCCATGAGCGAAAATTCTTCCCCAGTTAGAAATTGTTCGATGACCACTGATTTTCCGGCTTCCCCAAGCCGATCGCGCTCTAAGTAGTCAGAGAGAGTTTCAATCGCTTCTTCTTGCGACATCGCAACAACTACACCTTTTCCTGCCGCAAGTCCATCTGCCTTAATGACAATTGGCGCACCTTTTTCTTCTACATATTGTTTCGCTTTGCGGAAATCCGTAAAGATTTCATAATCCGCCGTCGGGATGCCGTAGCGCTTCATAATGTTTTTGGCAAAAGATTTGCTTCCTTCAACCAATGCCGCATGTTTTGTCGGCCCGAACACCAGCAAGCCTGCCTTTTGAAATTCATCGACAATGCCGTTCATTAACGGGGCTTCCGGGCCAACGATCGTTAAATCAATTTTTTCAGTTTTGGCAAATTGGATCAGCTCACTTGTGTTCTCTTCTGAAATTGGAACTGTTTGAGCCACATCTTTCATGCCGTCGTTTCCAGGCGCGGCATAGACTTTTTCCACAAGAGGGCTTTGAGCCGCTTTCCATGCGATGGCATGCTCCCGCCCTCCTTTTCCAATAATCAGCACTTTCATCGTCGCGGTCTCCCTTCTTAATGTTTGAAATGGCGAACGCCCGTAAAGACCATGGCGATGCCGTATTCATCTGCTTTTTGAATGGAATCTTGATCACGAATCGATCCGCCCGGCTGAATGATCGCCGTAACTCCAGCCTTTGCCGCTTCCTCAACCGTATCCGGCATCGGGAAGAATGCATCGGAAGCAAGTGCGCTTCCTTTCGCTTTTTCTCCTGCTTGGTCGATGGCAATTTTCGCCGCTCCTACCCTGTTCATCTGCCCTGCACCAACGCCAATGGTCATTCCATCTTTCGCTAAAACAATGGCGTTTGATTTCACGTGCTTCACGACTTTCCAGCCCAACTTCAAGTCTTCCCATTCTTGTTCCGTCGGTTTTCTTTTCGTCGGAATCGAAATATTGGCATCATCAAGCGAATAAAGATCCTGATCTTGAACAAGCAGTCCTCCGTAAATGGACGCAAGCTGCTTCTCCGGCTCCGCCTTTTTCACTAAATCAACTGTCAACAGGCGGATGTTTTTCTTTTTCGTCAATATATCCAATGCTTCTTGACTGAAGGAAGGAGCTATGATGATTTCTAAAAAAATTTGGCTCATTTTTTCCGCTGTTTCCCGATCCACTTCGCGGTTCAGTGCGACAATGCCGCCGAAGATTGAAGTCGGATCCGCTTCATACGCTCGCTCATAAGCTTCCAAAATGGTAGCTCCTGTCCCAACTCCGCACGGATTCATATGCTTTACGGCAACCGCCGCAGGATCGGCAAATTCTTTGACGATGCCGAGCGCTGCATCAGCATCTTTAATATTGTTGTACGACAATTCTTTTCCATGGAGTTGAAGCGCTTCTGCTATTGAAGAAGGAGGTGTAATCGGCTTTTTATAGAACGTCGCCCGCTGATGAGGATTTTCCCCGTAACGAAGGGATTGTTTTTTCTCATATGTCAACGTAATCGATTCGGGGTCTTCCTCTCCCGCCTGCTTTGTCAAATATTCAGCGATAAGCGCATCATAGGCGGCTGTATGGCGGAACACTTTGGCTGCCAGCTTCCGTTTCGTTTCTTGGCTTACTTCCCCATTCGCTTTTAGTTCCTCTAAAATCGTCTCATAATCGGCCGGATCGACAACAACTGCAACATCTTGGTGGTTTTTTGCAGCTGCCCTGAGCATGGTTGGACCGCCGATATCGATGTTTTCGATCGCCTCTGCAAAAGAAACGCCTTCTTTGGCAATTGTTTCTTTAAAAGGATATAAATTGACAACCACAAGGTCAATCGGCTTTATGCCGTTTTCCTCCATTTGTTTTATATGTGCTTCATTGCTGCGAACGGCCAAAAGACCTCCGTGAATGGCTGGATGAAGTGTTTTAACGCGTCCGTCCATAATTTCCGGAAATCCTGTGACATCTGAAATTCCAATGACATCAACCCCGTGTTCTTGCAGCAGTTTTTTTGTTCCACCGGTTGAGATAATTTCCACTCCAAGGCCAACAAGCTCTTGTGCAAAAGAAACAATATGGTCTTTATTGGATACACTGATAATTGCTCGATTTATCATCATGCTTTCACCTCTAACTTTTCTAAAATGCGCCCGATCGTCTCCGGATAAAAGGTATGCTCAATTTTATGGATTTTTTCTGAAAGTGATTGAAGATCATCCTCTTCTCTGATTTCAACCGCCCGTTGGGCAATGATCGGACCTGTATCCATTCCTTCATCAACAAAATGAATGGTCACCCCTGTAATCTTGACTCCAGCATGAAGAGCTTGTTCAATTGCCTGTTTACCTGGAAAAGCAGGAAGCAAGGAAGGATGAATATTGATGATTTTTCCCGCAAATGCTCCAAGCAGGGTGCTGCCGATGAGCCTCATATAACCTGCCAGAACAATAAAATCAACTTGATGGAGCGTTAACTGCATTAAAATCTCTTTTTCAAATTTTTCTTTTGATTCATATTCCTTCGGGTTAAATACAAACGTTGGAATTTGCTCCTTCAGAGCACGCTCCACCACCTTCGCACCAGGTTTGTCGCAAACAAGCAAAACCACTTCCGCTTTTAACCGGCCGCTTTTCACATGGTCGACGATTGATTGGAAATTGGATCCGTTCCCTGATGCAAACACCGCAATCCGCTTCATGAAAAAGATCCCCCTCTAAAGCTGATTCCGCTTCCTTCTTTCACACGACCAATCAGAAAAGCTTTCTCCCCGTTTTTTTCCAGCTCGTCGAGGCACGTCTGAACATCGTCCTCTTTTACAGCCAAAACATATCCGATTCCCATGTTGAATACTTCAAACATGTCATATGAATTTATCTTTCCTTCTTCTTGAAGAAAGGTAAAAATCGGGTGGATTGGCCACGACCCTAGATCAATTTCCGCCCCCAGCCCTTCAGGAAGCATTCTCGGGATGTTTTCGACAAACCCTCCTCCTGTAATGTGAGCCATGCCGTCAATTTCATAAGTTTTCAAAAGCGGCATGACGGATGAAACATAGATTTTCGTCGGTTTTAATAATTCTTCGCCAAGCTTTTCTGTAAGAGGTTGATAAATTTCGTTCAAATCAAGCTTTTTGTCCTCTAAAAGCGCTTTACGGACTAAAGAATAACCGTTTGAATGAATGCCGCTGGATGGAAGACCGATCAGAAGATGTCCGGGTTGAATCCGATCTCCCGTGACGATCCGATCTTTTTCAACTACACCTACAGCAAAACCGGCAATATCGTATTCCTCTTCATCGTAAACTCCGGGCATTTCTGCTGTTTCTCCGCCAATCAAAGCACAGCCGGCCTGAGCGCAGCCATCGGCAACTCCTTTTACAATCTCTTCAATTTTTACCGGATCAGCTTTTCCCAAGGCTATATAATCCAAAAAGAAAAGGGGTTCGGCGCCTTGCGCCAAAATATCGTTCACACACATGGCCACCGCATCTATTCCAATGGTATCATGCTTTTTCATCATAAAGGCAAGTTTCAATTTGGTGCCAACGCCATCCGTTCCTGAAACGAGAACCGGCTCTTTATAGCCTAAACTTGCCAAATCAAACATGCCGCCAAAACTTCCGATTCCCCCTAGAACACCCGGCCGCTTCGTCTTCTCCACATGCTTTTTCATGCGGCGGACAGCTTCATATCCAGCATGAATATCAACACCTGCATCTTTATACGCTTTGGACATGCATAATCCTCCTTCAGTTTTTTGAATATTGTACGGCATGTTAGCTTAACATTTCTCATGAGGGAGAATCGTATCTTCGTAGATGTCCGTCGGATATTTCCCTGTAAAACATGCCATGCATTGTCCGTGATATTCTCCTTCATATTTGCGGCCGATTGCCTTTAACATTCCTTCTGGACTTAAGAAAGCCAGAGTGTCGGCGCCAATAATCTCGCGAATCTCTTCAACAGTGTGAGAGGAAGCGATCAGTTCCTCGTGCGTCGACGTATCGATTCCATAGTAGCACGGGTTCACAATTGGCGGCGAGCTGATGCGGACATGCACTTCTGCCGCCCCTGCTTCACGAAGCATATTGACAATACGTCTTGAAGTTGTCCCACGCACAATCGAATCATCAACCATCACAACACGTTTTCCTTCGACGACACCGCGAACAGGGGACAGCTTCATTTTCACCCCTTGCTCGCGCAGTGACTGAGAAGGCTGAATAAACGTACGACCGACGTAGCGGTTTTTGATCAATCCAAGCTCATACGGAATGCCTGATTCTTCTGCATAGCCGATTGCTGCTGAAATGCTTGAATCCGGCACCCCTGTCACAACATCGGCTTCTATAGGGGATTCCAGTGCAAGCTGTTTGCCGAGATTTTTTCTGGCCGTATGAACATTTATGCCCTCTAAATTGCTATCGGGGCGTGAAAAATAAACATACTCCATTGTACAGATGGCGCGGTTGATCGTTTTGGAAAAACGCTCGCTTTTTAATCCTTCGTCATTGATGATTAAAAGCTCACCCGGTTCAATGTCTCTTTCAAACACCGCACCAACCACATCGAAGGCGCAAGTTTCCGAAGCAACAACATAAGCTTCGCCGAGACGGCCAAGCGACAAAGGACGAAGTCCATGGGGATCCAGCGCAATCATCAGCTCTGTTTCCGTCATGATGAGGAAAGCGTAGGCGCCTTTAATCATGGTCAAAGCATTTTTCACTTTATCTTTTAGTTGTTGGTACCCGCTTCTTTTAATCAAGTGGGCAAGAACTTCAGTATCTGATGTTGTTTGAAAGATGCTCCCTTGGCTTTCCAGCTGATGCTTCAATCCGCCGGCATTGACTAAATTTCCGTTATGAGCCAAAGCAAGTCCGCCTTGACTGGAGCGGAAAAGGAACGGCTGGACGTTTTCATAACCGCCGCCGCCGGCCGTTGCATAGCGGACATGGCCAATAGCTCCTTTTCCCTTTAAATTTCCCAAACCTTGAGCAAATACTTCTGTTACAAGCCCTTCACCTTTGTAACCAGTCAGTTTTTCGCCATCAGTAACGACAATTCCCGCACCTTCTTGTCCTCGGTGCTGAAGGCTGTGCAAGCCGTAATAAGTAATTTGAGCGGCGTCCTTATGCCCCCATATGCCGAAAACTCCGCATTCTTCATTTAAGCCTTTTATTTCAGCAAGCATGGGATAGCTCCTTTCCATGCTTGTTCAAGTTCTTGAACGGAAGCTTGAACAAGCTCTTCCCCGTTCTCGTGTGTAATTTTCAAAATTCCTGTGCTTGTCACCGTTCCGATGATGGATGCTTGAACGATTTTTTCAAACGCCTCTTGATGTTCCGGTTTAACAGAAACAATGATTCTTGACTGGGATTCACTAAAAAGCTCCACCGCGGCATCTCCGCTTACTGAAATGTCCGCTCCCAAGTCTGTTCCCATCAAACATTCGCTAATAGCGACTGCCAGACCGCCTTCCGAAACATCATGCGCCGATTGTACAAGCCCGCTGCGAATAGCGGCAAGCAGCTGTTCCAAGCGCTCCTTCTCCTCCTCAAGGTCAATTTCCGGCGCTTTTCCGAAAATTCTCCCTTCCAGCAATTTTTGCAATTCGCTTCCAGAGAATTCCGGCTTCGTTTTTCCAAGTAAATAAATAATGCTTCCCGCTTCCTTAAATGATTGGGTCGTAATATGATCGGTATCTTCAATAAGACCAACCATGCCGACTACCGGAGTTGGGTAAATGGCCATGCCGTTCGTTTCATTGTACAAGGAAACATTTCCGCCAATGACAGGTGTATTGAGAACTAGACAGGCTTCACTCATGCCATCCACCGCTTTTTCAAGCTGCCAAAAGATCTCCGGTTTTTCTGGACTGCCGAAATTTAAACAATCGGTGATGGCCAGCGGAACGGCTCCGGAACAAACGATATTTCTTGCCGCTTCGGCAACGGCAATTTTCCCCCCTACTTCCGGATCCAAATATAAATAGCGAGAGTTGCAATCAGTTGTCATCGCAAGCGCCTTTCTCGTTCCTCTGATTCTTAAAACAGCCGCATCAGAACCCGGAGCCACGACAGTGTTTGTCCGCACCATGTAGTCGTATTGGTCATATACCCATTCTTTGCTGGCGATTGTCGGCTGCTTCAACAGCGTCAAAAGAGTTTGCTTATAATCTTTTACATCCGGAACATATGGCGCCATGTTTTGGAACTGGCGGTAATATTCAGGTTCTTTAGACGGTTTATGATAAACGGGCGCATCCTCTGCAAGCGCATCGACAGGAATTTCCGCTACAACCTCGCCTTTATGGTACAGACGAAGCATCTTGTCATCCGTTACCCGGCCGACTGGCGCCGCCTCAAGCCCGTATTTTTTAAACAAGTCAATGATTTCCTGCTCCCGGCCTTTTTGAATGACGAGCAGCATTCTTTCCTGCGATTCGGACAACATCATTTCATATGGAGTCATCCCTGATTCCCGCTGCGGAACAAGATCCAGATTCATTTCAATGCCTGAACCGGCTTTGCTCGCCATTTCCGCAGCAGAACTTGTAAGCCCCGCTGCCCCCATGTCTTGGATACCCACAAGGGCATCTGACTTAATCACTTCTAAACAAGCCTCCAAAAGAAGCTTTTCCATGAAAGGATCTCCGACTTGAACAGCCGGCCGTTTTTCATCAGAGGCTTCTGTCAGCTCTTCAGAAGCAAATGTGGCGCCGTGAATTCCGTCTCTCCCAGTTTTCGCTCCAACGTACATGACCGTATTGCCGACACCAGTTGCCTGGCCTTTTTTAATATCTTTATGATCAATTAGGCCGACACACATTGCATTCACAAGCGGATTGCCTTCATAGGAAGGGTCAAATTGCACTTCACCGCCGACAGTCGGGATGCCGATGCAGTTCCCGTAGCCTGCAATTCCGGCGACAACTTCTTCAAACAAATATTTGACGCGGGCATTTTTCAGTTCCCCAAAGCGCAGAGAGTTAAGAAGAGCAATCGGTCTGGCGCCCATTGAGAAAACGTCACGGATAATGCCGCCGACTCCCGTTGCCGCACCTTGGTACGGTTCGATTGCTGAAGGGTGGTTGTGGCTTTCGATTTTAAAGACGACCGCTTGATTGTCGCCAATGTCCACAATCCCAGCCCCTTCTCCAGGGCCTTGTAGCACTCTTTCTCCTTTTGTCGGAAACTTTTTCAATACCGGTTTTGAATTTTTGTAGCTGCAATGCTCTGACCACATGACGGAGAAAATGCCGATTTCCGTATAGTTCGGAAGGCGTCCTAAAATCTTTTCAATAAGGGCGAACTCCTCATCACTTACTCCCATTTGCTGATAAATTTTTTGCTGTTTAATCATTTCTGGACTAAGGTCATGCATTCGTGACATGGGCTTCCCTCCAACTTCTTACAATCGATTGAAATAACTTTAGACCGTCGCTGCTCCCTAAAAGTTCGCTGACAGCACGCTCAGGGTGCGGCATCATGCCGAGAACATTCCCGCGCTTATTGACGATGCCGGCGATGTTGTGTATACTTCCGTTCGGATTGTTTTCATAAGTAAACACAATTTGCTTGTTTTCAATCAATGATGCTAGCGTTTCCTGATCACAATAGTAATTCCCTTCTCCATGAGCGATCGGGATCGTAATGATTTCACCTTTTTCGTATTCATTTGTAAACATCGTTTCATTATTTTCCACTTTCAGTTTCACAGGGCGGCAAATAAATTTTAAATTTTCGTTCCGTTTCATTGCTCCCGGCAGAAGGCCGGCCTCAAGCAATATTTGGAACCCGTTGCAAACGCCTAGCACAGGCTTCCCTTCTTCCGCCGCTTTGACAACTTCTTTCATGACATTGGCAAAACGGGCGATCGCTCCGCTGCGCAAGTAGTCTCCGTATGAGAATCCGCCCGGAAGAAGAATCCCGTCAAAACCGCTTAAATCATCATGATCATGCCAAACGTATTCCACTTCTTCTCCAAGCTCATCCTTGATCGCATGATACATATCGACGTCACAGTTGGAACCAGGAAAAACGATCACGGCAAATTTCACTTTGCGGCTACCTCCTCTATTTCGTAACGGTAGTCTTCAATGACAGGATTGGCTAAGAGCTTTTTGCACATTTCATCAACCATTTTTTCGACGCTGCGATCCGTTTCCCCGATTTCAAGCTCCATGTACTTGCCGATTCGAACATCTTCCACCTCGTTGAAGTCCATGGAATGGAGGGCATTTTTTACTGCGTTGCCTTGCGGATCCAACACACTTTCGCGCAATGTGACATAAACTTTTACTTTGTACATGGAACTGTACCTCCCAATCGTTTTAAAATTTCTGCATATGCTTCTGTCAAACTGCCGATATCACGGCGAAACACATCTTTATCGAGCTTTTGATTTGTATCTTTATCCCATAAACGGCAAGTATCAGGGGAAATTTCATCGGCGACAAGAACCGTTCCATCTTCCTGAACACCAAATTCAAGTTTAAAATCTATCAATCTCACATTTCTTTCATTGAAATGCTTTAATAACACATCATTTACGAGAAGAGCCAACCGCTCAATTTCAACAAGCTGCTTTTGATCGGCAAGATTCAGCAATTCTATATGGGCGTTGTTGATCAAAGGGTCTCCCAAATCATCATTTTTGTAGTAAAACTCTATAACAGGCTTTTTGATTTCTGTTCCCTCTTCTATTCCCAATCTCTTTGCCAAGCTCCCTGCAACAACGTTCCGCACAACGACTTCAAGAGGAATGATCGTCACACGTTTCACAAGTTGTTCGCAGGGAGAAACTTTCCTAATAAAATGATTCGGAATGCCATGCTGATTCAGCTTTTCAAACAGCAAGCTTGAAATTTCGTTGTTCAATTGTCCTTTCCCTTGGATTTCCGCTTTTTTCTCTCCGTTGAAAGCAGTGGCGGAATCTTTGTAAACAACGAGCAAAATGTTAGGATCATCTGTCTCATAAATTTTTTTCGCTTTTCCTTCATAAAGCAATGTGCCTTTTTTTGTAGTCATCATAAAGCCTCCCTAATGGCGGAATATTGGCAATTTTATCTCAAGGAGCCGGCTCAAGCCGAGCTCCAACGAAACGATCCATTACTCTAAACCACAGCGTTTAAAAATATAATCGACATTTTTTAAATGATAGTTATAATCAAAACAGTCATCGATTTCTTCTTTTGAAAGCTTTGATGTAATCCGCTCTTCTGTTTCAATGAGCTGTCTGAACGGAACTTGCTTTTCCCAAGCTTCCATTGCCTTAGGTTGAACCAAATCGTATGCATCCTCTCGGGTCATTCCTTTATTGATAAGAGCAAGCAAAACTCGTTGCGAGTAAATCAATCCTAACGTTTTCTCCATGTTGCGCTTCATATTTTCCGGGAAAACGGTCAAGTTTTTCACAATATTGCCGAAGCGATTTAACATGTAGTTCAGGGCGATCGTTGCATCAGGCAAAATGATTCGCTCTGCCGACGAATGCGAGATGTCGCGTTCATGCCATAATGGAACATTTTCGTAAGCTGTCAACATCATTCCACGAACAACTCTTGCCATTCCCGTCATGTTTTCTGAGCCGATTGGATTCCGTTTATGCGGCATGGCGGATGAACCTTTTTGTCCTTTTGCAAAATACTCTTCGACTTCTCGCGTTTCGCTTTTTTGCAAACCGCGAATTTCGACAGCAAATTTTTCAATTGATGTGGCAATGAGCGCAAGTGTCGCCATGTACTCGGCATGGCGATCGCGCTGAAGCGTCTGCGTTGAAATCGGCGCCGGTTTTAATCCGAGTTTTTCGCAAACATACTGTTCCACAAACGGATCGATGTTGGCGTATGTTCCGACCGCTCCGGATATTTTTCCAACCTCAATTTCCTCTCTTGCCCGCTTAAAACGTTCTAAATTGCGCATCATTTCTTGATGCCAAAGCGCCAATTTCAAACCGAACGTTGTCGGCTCTGCGTGCACTCCGTGAGTCCGTCCCATCATGACGGTATACTTATGTTCTAACGCTTTCTCTTTTAAGATGGCGATAAAATGTTCAAGATCCTTTTGCAAAATTTCATTTGCTTGTTTTAGCAAATAAGATAAAGCAGTGTCGACGACATCGGTGGAGGTCAACCCGTAATGAACCCATTTTCGTTCTTCGCCAAGCGATTCCGATACAGCACGGGTAAAGGCGACGACATCATGTCTTGTTTGTTCTTCAATTTCCTTAATCCTGTCAATGTTAAAGGATGCTCTTTCACGAAGCCTTTTGACATCCTCTTCAGGAATAACGCCAAGCTTCTGCCATGCTTCACATGCCAAAAGCTCCACTTCCAGCCAAGCTTTAAATCGATTTTCTTCCGTCCAAATAGCTCCCATTTCAGGCCGAGTGTATCGTTCAATCATTCAGTGCAACCCCCTATTGGTTTTTCATATTGCTTTTTTGCATGGTCAATGCGAATGTGATGTTTCGCTTTCAAAAATCCGCCGTTATAATTCCCAAATTTTAGTTGAATCGATCCATTTTAAAGTCTCTTCTATTTTCTCGCTGAAAAAGGTAATGTGGCCCATTTTTCGGTTGGGTTTGGCTTCGTGTTTTCCGTATAAATACAATTTCCCCTTTTCCAGCAATGAATATTGCTGCAAAACCGGCTCAAGATGCTGTCCTAAAATGTTCACCATAATTCCTTGGTGAATGAGCTTTGTGTTTCCAAGTGGGAGACCGCAAATCGCCCGGATATGTTGTTCAAATTGAGACGTCTCACATAAATCCAGCGAATAGTGGCCTGAGTTATGTGGACGAGGAGCCAGTTCATTAATAAAAATCTCATCTTTTGCGACAAACATTTCAACGGCTAATGTTCCCACAAGCCCCAGCTTTGAAGCAAGCGTAGTGGCTCTTTCCACTGCTAGTTCTTTTAATGTGCCGGGAATTCTCGCAGGAACAATGCTTTCATGCAATATATTGTGAACGTGAATGTTTTCCGCAACCGGCAGCGTGCTGATTTCGCCTGTGACACTTCTAGTGACAATGACGGAAATTTCCTTTTCAAACGGAATCCATTTTTCCAATACACAACGTCCGTGCTTTAATAATTCTTTCGCTTCTTCAACAGCACCCTCTTGTTTGATTACCAATTGCCCCTTTCCGTCATACCCTCCCCGGCATGTTTTTAAAACGCTTGGAATGCCTATGGCGGCTAACGCTTGTTGCAAATCTTCTTCTGATTCAATTACCTTATATGGAGCAACTTTTGCCCCGGTGAGTTCAATCGCTTCCTTTTCCGTTTGCCTGTCTTGGGTAATGGCTAGCAGCTTGCTTCCTTGCGGCAAATAGGCGTTTTCTTCAAGCCAAGTTAACGATTCGTAGTCAATATTCTCAAATTCATACGTTATACAATCACTTACCTTCGCCAGTTCTTGAATCGCCTTTATATCATCGTATCGGGCTGTGATCTCGATGTCGCTCACCTGCCCGCATGGGGAATTCGGCGTTGGGTCCAACACCGCTACCCGATACCCCATGTTTTTGGCAGCGATAGCCATAAAACGGCCAAGCTGTCCGCCTCCGATAATGCCAATCGTGCTTGGCGGCAAAAGTTTTTTATACAAGTTGATCACTGCTTTCCATCACATCATTCCGGATGCTTATTCTTCTATGTTCAAGCTTTTGCTGAACCGCTTCATCCGTGACAGATAAAATTTGCGCTGCCAGCAATCCGGCATTAACGGCTCCCGCTTTGCCGATCGCCACTGTTGCAACAGGGACGCCGCCCGGCATTTGCACAATTGAAAGCAGCGAATCAAGACCATTGAGCGTGCTCGTCTTCACCGGTACACCAATAACAGGAAGCGTGGTTTTGGCTGCGACCATTCCGGGCAAGTGTGCAGCTCCGCCAGCTCCGGCGATGATGACTTTAATCCCCCGATCCCGGGCTGTGCTTGCATATTCAAACATCCAATCCGGTGTGCGGTGTGCGGAAACAACTTTTTTTTCATAAGGAATGGCAAGTTCATCTAAAATGCTGCATGCATGTTTCATCGTTTCCCAATCAGATGTGCTTCCCATTATGACACCAACAACAGGCTTCATATTGACGCTCCCCCCTATTCGGTCATCAAAAAACAGTAAATTTTATAGAAAAGGTGATAACACCTTTATCGCTGTATGTTCAAAAATCTTACAATATATGAAAGGCATAAAAAAAACCCGCTTCTGTATTTTCTCTACGCAAAAGAGAAAGTAACACAAAAACCGGGCAAACAAATGGTGTATGCTCAGTTAAAAACTCACAATTACTTTCCCTCATAGTCCAGCGATTTACGGTCGCTGGGTAGAGACTCTTGGGCCATATTCCCAACATTATATGAGGTTTTGTCTTCTTATGCTGTTTTCAACTCCATCTTAACAATGAACGCCTTTCCTGTCAACGTTAAAATCGAACGTTATTTTTCTTTTAATCCTGAACGTTCGTGTTTAGGGCACCCCCTGCATCAGGATATGTTTTGTTTCCGCTAATTTCCGAAAAAAAAAAAAGAAAAAGGATCAGACAACATTCAGTCTGATCCTTCCCCTTCGTATGTTGGCTAATTGGCAAGAAAGATAAAATAAAGCAAAAATATGACAGATAATCCATACATAATCGGATGAATCTCTTTCGCTTTTCCTTTCAAAATCATCGTGATCGGATAGAAAATAAAGCCAATGGCAATGCCCGTTGCGATGCTGTAAGTCAACGGCATCGAAATCAAAATTAAGAACGCTGGAACAGCAATTTCAAACCGTTCCCATTGTATTTGCCCTAAAGACGATACCATCAAAGCCCCGACGATAATGAGCGCTGGAGCCGTAACAGAAGATGTGATGACGCTCAAGAGCGGCGAGAAGAATAAAGCCAAAAGAAAACAGCCCGCCGTTATGATGGAAGAAAAGCCTGTCCGCGCACCTGCTGCAACCCCTGCTGATGACTCTACATAAGAAGTTGTAGAAGACGTTCCTAAAATTGCTCCGACCACTGTTCCCATTGAATCAGAGACCAAAGCCTTCCCGATTCGCGGAAGTTTATTGTCTTTCAACAGCCCTGCTTGATTGGCAACCGCCACCAACGTTCCTGCCGTATCGAAAAAGTCAACAAAGATAAACGTTAAAATCACGACAAGCATTTGTACAGAAAAAATATCTCCTAAATGTTGAAAAGCCACTCCAAACGTCGGCGCCAAGCTCGGAATTTCGCCAACAATTTTATCAGGTATTGGAACAAGGCCGAAAATCATTCCAATAATGGCCGTTATCAGCATGCCGTAAAACACGCCGCCTTTCACTTGCCGAACCATTAAAATAACCGTAACAATCAGTCCAAAAATGGATAAAAGGGTATTTCCATTCCGCAAATCCCCCAGCCCGACAAGAACGGCGTCATCATTGACAATGATGCCTGCATTTTGAAAGCCGACAAATGTGATAAACAATCCGATTCCCGCACCGACAGCATGTTTTAGCTCCGTCGGAATGGAATCAATGATTTTTTCCCGCAGCCCGCTGAGCGTTAATAAGACAAGAAAGATCCCCGAAACAAGGACGCCTGAAAGAGCAGTTTCCCAAGGGATGCCATATGTCAAAACGACAGTAAAAGCAAAGAACGCGTTCAAACCCATCCCCGGAGCAAGGGCGACCGGATACCGCGCCACAATCCCCATGATGAGGGTTCCGATGGCTGCAGCCAACGCTGTTGCAGTGAAGACGGCTCCTTGATCCATTCTCAGCTCATTTGGAAAATCAGCGACGGAACTTAATGAGAGCGTTGATGGATTCACAAACAAAATATAGGCCATAGAAAGGAAAGTTGTAATTCCGCCAATCACTTCCCTGCGGTAATTGGTGCCAAGCTCATCAAATTGAAAATATTTTTTCATATTAAGTCCTCCTACTACAAACATCAATTGTTGAAAAAACAAATGGCTCTTAAAAAACTTTGGTCAAAAAAATAAGCGCTCCATTTACAAGGATGCGCTTGACATTGAGGTAGCCGGCAGCCCGATGCGGAGCAAGCGATGCCCCTTTACTCATCGAACCGCCAACACCTCGTAGTCAAGCTATTTACGGTAGCTTGGTAGAAACTTTCGGGCCATATTCCCGAAATTATACGAGGATGCTTGTATTTTTTATTATACAAAAATGCTGATGAGTTATTATCAATTCGTCAGATTTACTCCCATTCAATCGTCGCCGGCGGCTTGCTTGTAATATCGTAGACCACCCGGTTTACGTGAGGCACTTCATTCACAATCCGTGTAGAGATCACTTCCAGCACTTCCCACGGAATGCGCGCCCAATCCGATGTCATGCCGTCAATCGAAGTAACGGCGCGGATTCCAATCGTATGATCGTACGTGCGGGCATCGCCCATCACACCGACGCTGCGGATGTTGGGCAAAACAGTGAAATATTGCCAAATATCCCGATCCAATCCAGCTTTTTTGATTTCTTCCCGCAAGATGGCGTCAGACTCCCGAACGATCTCCAGCTTTTCTTCTGTTACTTCGCCTAAAATTCGTATGGCCAACCCGGGACCAGGGAACGGCTGGCGCCACACAATTTCATCTGGAATGCCCAACTCTGTTCCAAGTGCGCGAACTTCGTCTTTAAAGAGGGTATTCAGCGGTTCAATCAATTGAAATTTCATGTCCTCTGGAAGGCCGCCCACATTGTGATGCGATTTGATCGTTTGCGCCGTCTGCGTGCCGCTTTCGATAATGTCTGTATAAAGCGTTCCTTGGGCAAGAAATTCAATGCCTTCCAATTTTGCCGCTTCATCATCAAAAACGTAGATAAACTCGTTGCCAATGATTTTTCTTTTCTTTTCCGGGTCTGTGACGCCTTTTAATTTTTCTAAAAAGCGGTCTTTCGCATCCACTTTAATGACATTCATGTGAAAGCCTTCGCTAAATGTTTTCATGACGCTCTCCGCTTCCCCTTTGCGGAGGAGGCCGTGATCCACAAAAATGCATGTTAACTGTTTGCCGATCGCTTTATGAATTAAGACGGCAACTACGGATGAATCAACACCGCCGCTTAGCGCGCATAGCACTTTTTTATTTCCAACCGTTTTGCGGATGTTCTCCATTTGCATTTCAATAAAGTTTTCCATCGTCCACGATTTCGTACAGCCACAAATGCGGAAAACGAAATTTTTTAACAGCTCGTTCCCAAATTCCGTATGCCGCACTTCAGGATGGAATTGAACCCCGTAAATATTCCGTTCCTCGTTGCTGATGGCAGCATACGGACAAGAAGGACTCGTCGCAGCAACTTGAAATCCATCCGGTATATCAGCCACTAAATCTCCGTGGCTCATCCAAACGATTTGTTCATCAGGCAAACCTTCAAATAACGGCGATCCTTCTTTCACTTGCAAAGTCGCTTTTCCATATTCCCGATGTTTTGCTTTTTCTACTTTTCCTCCGAGCATATGCGTCGTTAATTGCATCCCATAGCAAATCCCTAAAACCGGAACCCCAAGTTGAAAAATCTGCTCGTCGCAGCGAAAAGACTTCTCGTCATATACGCTGTTTGGGCCACCAGACAAAATAATTCCTTTCGGATTCATTCTTTTGATCTCTTCGACCGTCAAAGTATGAGGATGCAGTTCGCTGTACACGCCGAATTCCCGGATACGTCTTGTAATTAATTGGTTATATTGGCTTCCAAAATCTAATACTAAAATCATCTCTTGGACGCTCTCCAACATGTTCACCTCATTTATTGTGATGGATCCAGTGAACCGGATCTTCATTTTGTCTAGATTTCGTTGTTTGAAACGGCTGCTGCGGAGCAAAAATTTCAACCCACGCTCTCATCCCTTTGTTTAGTTAAAAAGGCTGAAGAAAACGGCAAAAAAATAGAATTCTGCTGAAACAAAAAAGACAAAAAGGCAGAATTCTAGCAAAATCTAAACTTCTGCCTTCATAGTCGGGTTGTTTACGGCAGCCCGGTAGAAACTCTCGAACCATATTATCGAGTATATACGAAGGTCTCCCACTATGAATTTTTTCTTATCATATCAAGGGAACATGGCATGGTCAAGAAGTTGTTTTTTTGATTAAATTTTCCCATAATTCTTTTGATTCTTCCCACTCTTCGCTCGGGTCGTCTTTGCGGTACAACGCTCGTTCATAAATGGATGTCAAGTGAGACATAGCGTTTGTGCCAAAAGCCCTGTCTATTTGCTTAGCATATTCTCTTAATGTCTGCCCCTTTTTCAAACTGTAGCCGCATCTTTCCAAATGTTTCAGCAAAGCCCTGTACGCTTGCAAAAAAACATCTTGATCTTTTTTATGTTTATAGCGGGCAATGATCCAAAACGATGCCCATTTTTTTCTTGTTCGAAAGATGATAACGACTAGGCAAAGCGAGACGGCGCCTGCTATAACGGGAATCCATAGTTTGCTGAAAGCAAAAGAGCTATTTTTCTTTTGCCCGGCTTCCTGTTTTTTTTCATTTTCCTCTTGGTTTTCTGGTTCCTGCGGCTGTAGATCCTCTAGGTTTTGATCAATTGCACTAGCAGCTTCCTCTTCTTCGTTTTCATAAGTGAACGGCTGCGGGTTTGTAAATCCGATCGTCGGTTCAAAAGGAACCCAGCCGATTCCCGGAAAATAAACTTCCACCCATGAATGGGCATTGTTGCTTGTCACTTTATACACGTCCAAGCCGTCATTTGTTGTCTCTACAAACTGCCCGGCTGTATATCCTTTTACCCAACGGGCAGGAATGCCGACAGATCGGAGGAGAACAACCATGGATGTGGAAAAGTTGTCGCAATAGCCCTTTTTTGTTTCAAACAAAAATTGGTCAACATAATCCTCATGTTCGTCCGGAACCGCTACGTCCTCCGTTTCATAAAAAAACGGCTGTGTGGCAAAGTATTCTTCAATTGCCTTTGCTTTATCATAAAAGTTGCGTTCATTCTTCGTAATCTCTTGCGCCAACTGTTTAACCCTTGCCGGGAGAGTTTCAGGCAGCTGAGTATACCGTGCAATCATTTCTCTTGGCATGCCTTCGTTAGAAGTAACTGCTTGCAATTTTTCAATTTCAAACGACGGTTCGCTATAGCGTACCATATAATCGAAAAAGCGTCCGCTTGCCTCATTGGCATTTGGATAAATCGACTCGGTTGCCTCATTTATTCGGTACTGGTGGGCTACTCCAGAAATCTCCTTGAGGCCTAATGGATACATGACATGTTGATAAGGATATTCTTTTGCGATTTCGACAGTTGCCGTTCGCTCCTCTGCTGGAACCGATTCATGAATCCATTGCAATTCTTCGCTCACATTACCATCCGAAACAATAAAATCGTCGTTGCTGCTCACCCATCCTTTACCAGTATAAACATCTTTTGATTCAACACGCCAATAATGAGGTTCCTGTACGATGGCTTTCATTACCAGTGCGTCATTCGGAACAAATGGTCCGCCCAGCCGCTCATCATTTGGGCTATATCCGATTTTTCTTACATTATTGCCGGACAAAGCTTCCTCTTCTTGATCGGCTTTGTATTTTACTATATATGGAACCGGGTCGGGCCATTGAGGGGCTGCTTTCGGAGCAAGCCAGCCAATAATGGATGATGCCAAAATCATCCCAAACAACGGAACAATCCATTTCCAATAAGCGCTGAAGTTCGGCTGGATGTTTTCTGAGAGAGCCATTCTTTCCAAGTAAAGAAACCCCAACATAAAAAAACCGAGCACAGCTAGTCGCACGATGGCAAAAGATGCATCATAAGGTGAAAAAGTATCCAAAACCGCCACATAGGTGATGGTCAAAATTAAAAACAATAAAACTCTTCTTCTTTGAATAACCCAATAGTTCAGTAAATAAACGAGCAGCCACAACAGAATAAAAAAAAGAAATGTCCGAAAAGGCGGCGTCATCCCGGAAAAAAAGGCTTGAAACATTAAATCCATGTTATACAAGATGTCTTTCATAAACTCGTTCAGCCATTGAACACTGAGGAAAGACCCGTTATAAAACAGCTGCTGAATAAAAAATAAGCTATAAAACAATTTGACCGAACATGAAATATACCATTTCACAGATAAAAACGCCAGAAAAAGAGAAATAGCGATATAAATTACAAAAATGAATGTATATTCTGTGTCCGTCGATTCCTCTAATGGTCTTAACCATTCCCATAACAAGAAAAAGGAAAACAAATATAAAATAAACGTTGCCACCCGCTGCTTATTCAACGGCTTTCCGCCTCCTCATAAGCATTTCGAAATTTTCCATCATAGACGGTATGAACGGTAATCCAGCGCCTCCGCAAATTTTCAATAAGGGCAAGGGCATCTCTTTCCTTTTTCCCTTTTTCTCTTATATACCAAACAGTGATATGACGGAATTTTGGCAGCTGCTCCATCTTTTCGACGAACGATGGCGTGATGCGGCTTGTTATAATCATCACGGAAGCATTTTTCGCCCATTGTTTCACTTCCTCCGGCAGTTTGTCCAGAAATTCATCTTGCCCGTCGCAATCAGTGACCGCCAAGTGATAAAAAATCTTATTCCACTGATCTTCATTTCTCGTAACGGGAAAGGTTTCCGTTGCTTTTCCAATTGATACAAACCAAAGCTTTGAACCGCTTTTAAGAACAGCCCTCACGATTGATGCCGCAAAAGTGACGAGCGATTCAAAGGAAGTTGAGTTTGACCGATCCATGATGCATACGACATTTCGGCTGTTCAGTTTTTCAAATTCTTTCGTCATCATCGAATTGCGTCTCGCCGTTGCTTTCCAGTCAATCCAAGACAATTTGTCTCCCGGTTCATATTCTCTGACACCGACTGCCATCGTGGCATTTTTGTTGTAATGCCGATGTTCCACTCCTGTTTCTTGTTCAAACGAACTCTCTTTTTGCTTATATTGAAAAGGATAATAGGAAGGATAGACCAAAAATTGATCTTCCACTGTGTAAACATATTCTCTTTCAACAAACCCTAGAATATCTCCAGTTCTTACGCGAACGCTTGTCAATTGATGATTGCCGCGCGGCAGAGAATCAAGGGAATACTGAAAGGAGAAGTTCCTCTTCCACCAAGGAAACATGATCGTTTTTGCCGATCCCGGACAAGAATTTTCGAGACGATCCGGCAATACATCTTCAACAAAAAGATAAAAAAGAGGAAAAGCAAATTTTCGTGTCAATTCGATTGTGCAAACAAATTGGTCGCCAGCTGAAAATTCACCCTTGTTGAACGTGCGGCGAATCTGAAACGAATGAAGAGGATAAAAAGCTAAGGCAAGAGAGTAAAGGGAAAAAGGCATAAAGGCATAAAACAAATACCAGCTGACAAATCCCCCTTGAAACATTGCGTATGAAAATGTGGCGATCAATAGCAGCAGCAAAAAAATGATCTTCCAAACAAATTGAATGTTTTTCAACCGTACTTTCATATGCTTCACAACGACCTCGCAATGGGCACTGGGAAGTTATTCAATATTTCCTTTATGATCAGTTCCGCTTTTTTTCCTTCATAACGTGCCTCTGATGTTAAGATTAGGCGATGAGGCAAAACATATGCCGCCAAATATTGAACGTCATCAGGGATGACATAATCTCTCGCATGAATAAAGGCATAAGCTTGGGATATTTTCATAAGCGCAATCGATCCCCGCGGGCTGACGCCCAAGTAAACGGAAGGGTGGTTCCGTGTTTCATTAACGATTCCCACGATATACTGTTTAATCGTATCATCAACGTAAACGTTTTTGATTTCCTCTTGGAACGCAAGGAGCTCTTCCTTTTCAATCACTTTTTCCAATCTGTTCAACGGCTCCCCTTTTTCAGCTCTTGCAAGAATTTCTATTTCATCGGGAAATGAGGGATACCCCATTTTCAGTTTGATTAAAAACCGATCCAATTGGGCTTCTGGCAAAGGATATGTTCCTTCATACTCAATCGGATTTTGCGTCGCCATAACAAAAAACGGTTTTTCCAGCGGCATCGTAATTCCATCAACGGTAACGCTTCCTTCCTCCATCCCTTCCAACAAAGCCGACTGTGTCTTTGGCGAAGTGCGGTTGATTTCGTCGGCCAGAATAATGTTTCCCATAATCGGACCGGGACGAAATTCAAATTCAAGGTTTTTCGGATTGAAGATAGAAACTCCTGTTACGTCGGATGGCAGCAAATCAGGTGTAAATTGTATTCTTTTAAAATCAGCTCCGACAGATTTAGCTAATGTCTTTACCATCATAGTTTTTCCAACGCCGGGAATGTCCTCTAATAAAACATGCCCTTCTGCAAGCAATGCTGCCAAACTTAAAATCGATAGATCGCGTTTTCCCACCATTACTTTTTCGATATTTTCCACAATTTTTCCTATTTTTGGATGCATCGTCTCCCCCTGCATTTTCGGCCTCCTAGTGAAAGAATCTGTATCTATTATACAATTGCCCAGCGTCCAAAAAAAATGATCCGCTTCCGATCTTTTTAATTTTCATAATCATGCAAAAATAAAACATATAAGGATGTTTCCCGTTTTGCTTATTTTCGAAAGAAGGCATTTAAGCACGTTTATCCTTCAGTTCCTTTTGATACTCATGAATCAGCTTGTCCAGTTCTTGGCTTGTTTTCAGCACGGCTTCGGACATGTATCCGTATTTATTTGCCAAAGTCATCATATATTCGCGTTCTTTTTCAATCTTTATGGCTAGACTAGTCAATTTGTTCATTTTCTTCTAACCACCGTTGTTTAGTTTTAATTTTATAGTACCATATTCACACGAATTATGTAATCATTTGTAATTTATTGAAGAAATTTGTTACCTAAAGCAACCATTTAGCGACATAATTAACATATTACTTGTCATTATAACAGCAATTATTTTTTTTCATAATTTTAAAAGCGGACGTAAGGCTTTTTGCCGGCATCTTTTTTTCTATATTTGAAATATTGGGGAAATTGGACAGTTATTTCATCACAATCGCTGACAATGTGATGAACACTTTTGCAACAAAGCAGCTTTTATCATTAAAATGGGATTCAAGCAAACAACGAGTTCGATTGTATATCACATTCAGATGATCAATTGCACATTGGCTAAAGGGATGGAAAAAATCAGTCTTGCAGTGACAGATACGGCCAATTGAGCAGTTCTAACAATAGAGTATTTTAGTGAAAAGCAGAGTGGAGCGCCTGTATTTATACCGGCTCAAAAACTATGGCAGTTGATTCGCAAAGGGGTACCTGAGCTGAATCCTTCAACCCAGGCTTGTTGACAGGTTATTTCCATTTAATGCTGCAGCCCATGCTCGGTTTTTGTTCAATTTTTAATTCTTCGCCTTTTAATATCGCATCCAAGGCAGAACGAAGCGATTCCCCGGTGACAGGTACATCATTGGATGGACGGGCGCCATCAAGCTGGCCGTGATAGACGCATGTAAAATGACGATCCAATATATAGAAATCGGGTGTGCATTGGGCTTTATAATCTTTTGCCACCTGTTGGCTTTCATCATATAAATAGGGGAACGGAAAATGAAACTCTTTGGCCACTTCTTTCATTTTTTCAGGTGAATCATCAGGATAGGCCTCCGCATCATTGGAGTTAATCGCAAAAAACTTAACTCCTTTTGGCAAATAATCGTTTGCCAGCTCCACTAGTTGCTCACGGACATGCTTCACGTATGGGCAATGATTGCATATAAACATCACCACATTGGCAACGTCCGATTTTTCTTCTTCCAATGAAACATCATTCCCGGATACAACATCTGGAAGTACAAATCCCGGCAATTTTTTCCCGATTACTGTCATATCCGACACAGCAGCCATGTTCCATTACCTCCTTCCAAAATGTTTAATTTATTTTACCATAGTTTTCGGTTTTAGGTAAAAGGCGAATGCATTGTTTTCAAAGCTCTCCTGCGCTGAATATTCCGCTGCCAAGCGCGGTTCCATTTGGAAAGCAAACGAGTATTAAATTGTTTCAAGCAAACTGACCTGACGTTAGAAAGATCATTCAATAACGGTATGATTAAGCAGCATAGTTGAAACATTCGGAAAACTCCCTAATTATCCATGAAGGATGACCATTCTTCTAAAAATCGATGGATCTATAGATATTAGTTAATAGGAAAAAAGGCCAAACTCCAAAAAGAAAGCTTTGTACAAAAAATGTTTTATGTTAATATAAACGTGCAAGTATAAGATTAACAGGTCATCAGATGACCTGTTAACCAGTTATGATTGTGCATACTTTTCAAAAGGGGGAGATAGAACGATAAAACAAAATCTTTACAAAAATATGAAAGCGTTTTAAATAAACTTTTTTGAAATATTACTTTAAAAGAAAGGGAGAAATTTATGGACAAAGGGAAATGGAGAATATTAATTGCAAGTTTAGTAGGAAGTGCCATTGAATGGTTTGATTATTTTTTATATGGGACAGTAGCTTCATTGGTTTTTAATCAATTATTTTTTGTTAGCGACAATCCTACAGTTGGTCTATTAATTGCTTACACTTCTTTTGCTTTGGCGTTTTTCCTCAGGCCTGTCGGCGGCATCATTTTCAGCCATATCGGCGACCGCTTGGGCAGAAAAAAAACATTGGTCTTAACTCTTAGTTTAATGGGAATTTCAACATGACTTGCTTGCGGTTTATACAAGGGTTGGCCCTTGGAGGCGAATGGGGAGGTTCTGTTTTACTAGCAGTTGAATATGCTTCAAAAAACAATCGAGGTTTATTTGGAAGTATACCGCAAATGGGGATTTCTTTAGGATTAATTTTAGGAACGCTTGCTCTTTCCGTTCTGTCGCTTATGCCTGACGAACAGTTTATGTCATGGGGTTGGCGAATTCCGTTTCTATTAAGCGCATTGCTCGTTATTTTCGGATTATGGATCCGCAAAGGAATTGACGAAACACCAGCGTTCAAAAAAGCTCAACAGAAGGGGGAAGTTTCCAAAATTCCATTAGTGGATACTCTTCGCTACCATTGGAAAGAGGTTTTGATTGCAATGGGGTCCAAAGTCGTGGAAACCGGACCATTTTACATTTTCGGAACTTTCATTGTTTCCTATGCAACGACTATTCTGAATTTTGACAATACGGATGCATTAACGGCCGTACTCATCGGATCCATTGTCGCAACCATCATTATTCCAATAGTCGGAAGCCTTTCAGACCGCATCGGAAGAAAAACAATTTATATAGGCGGCATTATGTTGACCATTCTATATGCATACCCGTATTTTTGGATGCTGCAGCAAAATTCTGTGTTTTTATTAATTTTGGCAACCGTCATTGGCCTTGGTATTATTTGGGGATCTGTAAATGCTGTTCTCGGTACAATGATGTCGGAAATTTTTTCTGCCAAAGTTCGGTATACCGGCATATCATTAGGTTATCAACTTGGTGCTGCCGTAGCCGGGGGAACTGCTCCATTAATTGCAACCGCTTTATTGGCAAAATTTAATAATTCTTATATTCCCGTTGCCAATTATATTATTTTAGCAGCTCTCATCAGTTCAATTGCCATTTGGGCTGTAAAAGATAAAGGCAACAGAGAGTTGGATGAAAAAATAGAGGCAAACGTTTAAATTTTTGAAAGCCACGGATCGCCGAACTGACATAAAAAAAAACACCTGTTCTGCCTGTTTCCTGAAATCGCTGGGAAACAGGCAGCGACAGGCTGATGAAAGATTTCGGACAGAATCCTTTGAAGTCGAGTAGAGAATTTTACACGGGACACTGTACAAATTTAAAAAACATTGTAAGCTTGTGAAAACAAAAAAACCCTTGACTGCCCTAAGACATTTGGGAAGCAATATCATTTGTTTACACTTTCAAGCTGGAATTCTTATCCATTCTATCAACTAAAATAAACAGGTATTACTTCAGAATATTGCCTATCAGAAAATAATAACATTTCTGTTCGTAAAAAGACTGAAGCCATGGCTGACCGCAACTTGATCTTCCATATCTAAATCTTCTCTTTTTGAAAACCCTAAAGCCTTGGGAAACGGGAATAAATATTCTTTTGCATCGATCCTTTATTTTCCTAATCTTCTATTGTTCTGCACAAAGGCAAACTACAGGATCAAATTCATCCATTCCCGATGACAGACACTTTCATGACCTAGACGAAGTTATTGCCGAAATGATTTCCACACTCGAACAGCTGACAGCGCCATTCACACTGCCTCATTTTGCGATTCGGATTCGTCCAATACTATGGCTATTCCGTTTTCATCGCTACCGCTCGGACAGGCGATCCGTCCAATCCCGGCATTTTCAGGGGCAAGGCAACGATGAACGGGTCTTCAAACGTAATTTGATCAAAGTTGATAAAGTTTTCACCGATGATGCCATTTTCCTTTGTAATGCATTGATGTGCTTGCAAATGTTCGCCAGTTGGCGGATCAATGTTTAAAGCATCAATAAAAAATGTTCGTACACCTTGATCAAGCAAAGCTTGAACCATCTCAGCATCTAAATACGGATGCCGGAAATACAGCGGATCGCCGTAATACTTCGACCAGCCTGTATAAAACAAGGCAATCGTCCGCTGTTTTAGCTTATGCAAATATGGTTCAACATCCTTGAGGGTAATTCTTTCCTCCGGTTTTTTTCCTGTAACATCAATTAACACCCCTGTTCCCACAAAATATGAAAGATCCATTTCATCTATCGTTTTTCCGAATGCATTTATATGAAACGGAGCATCAACATGTGTTCCGGAGTGGGAACCGAATTTTATCCGGCTGACGCAAAAACCGTCTTTTTCAAAAGAAGCCGCTTGCTCAATGTTGATCGTTGGATCTCCCGGGTAAACGGGTGTGTCAACGCCAATTGGCATTGATAAATCGACAATTTTCGTAATATTCATGAACATTCATCCTTTCTTTGAATTGCGTCATAAATCTAAATTTTTCTGATGCCATAACCCCTGATGGCAATGGTTCTCCGCCAATAAACCCGTTCACACAACATGGATAGCCTTCTCTCAATCGCTCATTCTGGCCGAGATGATCCTGTTGACAATGGTCAGAGTAATGGAAAATATTAAACTTTCCCATTTCAAAACATTCCAACTCCAGATATTCAATAGGCGTTTGCCAATGATGAAGCTTTTTATGCAAGCTGAATCTTTCTCCAAAATTTTGAATTACTGGCTCATTAGCAACGAGCCATATTCTTTGGGCCGGGCTTTCGCTGCCGGCAAGAATCTTGTCTCACCACTGCTGATTTCATTTTAGCCCACTTCTTTATTGACTTCATCCTTAAATACCCAGAGGCGGCTTCCGATAAAGGTAATGGCCATACCGCCAATAGTAGCCGCCACTTTACTGGAAAAGAGAGACAATCCCCTGCTTTCCTGAAGGAAATATAGGAGAAGAAAAGTGAAGACAGACGCTGCAGCGTTTAAAACGATAAATCGAAACATCTCTTTGAGATCAGCTTGTTGTTTTACTTGAAACGTCCAAACTCTGTTCCATACATAGCTGTTTGCCATACCCGCAGCATAGGAACAAATTTGCGCTAAAAGATATTGGATCCCTATAGTAATAAGAAGAAAAAACACCCCGAAATCGACAAGGGTATTACTTGCTCCAACAGTACAAAACCTTAAGGCGATCACCATATTTTCTTTCATTTTCCGCATAATTCGATACCTTTTCACTCTGCCGTTTCACCCTTAGGCTATCCTTCAGAATATATAACGGTCGATTTTTTGCTTTAATCTAAATTTTGCCAATATATTCGCCGATCACTCCCACAATATTGAGAACCATTGCATTAAAAAGAGCAGCATCATCAAGAGAAGTTCAGCAGGTGACCGTCAAGCCGGTAAACAGTTGCAAACACAATACAACAAACGATCCTTCCAAATAAAAGAAAGAGGCCAATGTTTGCACTTGACCCTACATTGACAAATAGCAGTGTGTCCTTTTTTACACCTCCTGCACAAGAGGGATATGATCATTACTTCTTCTTATTTTCATTTTCCATGAAATCCGATAAGCAAAATTTTTGAAAACAAAACGAGCCAACTAATGAATTTTCGGAAGAACGGACAATGACCTCGGCCAGGAAGCTTTATACCACTGATAACAAAGAATAATGATCATCACGATATCAACGGCATCTCCTCCGTAATACATCAACATTCCGCCAAGTTGGGCCTGCTCTTCACTTACGCCGCTGGGCGGATGTGCATAAATGTATTTGGACAATATGCTGTGGCAGGCAGCGGCCAGCACAAAGACGATTGCCCGAAATATGAAGCCGAATCGATGAGGTGTCGGATCGATAGAAAGAAATGAGGCCGTAAAAACGTAGCCTGCTAGGAAAACGTGAATGTGCACAAACAAATGGAGAAAAATGTTGGCATGCATTTCCGCATATAAATCGGTTGTATAAAGCACCCACAGCCCGCCGATATTGAGAAAAGATGCTGCAATCGGATGGCTAACAATCCTAACATACTTGCTCCTTAACACAACTGATAATTTTCTTGCTGTTTTCACATTGAGGGTTCTGAAAAGAAGCGTCATCGGGGCGGCAAGAACCATAAAAAGCGGGGCTAGCATCCCGAGAAGCAAATGAACGATCATGTGCGCCTTGAAATCGAGATGGGCTTGCTTTGCAAGAGGCCCGGTAATGGCCAAGACGGCTGAGATCATCCCTAAAGTCCAAAAGACGATACGGAAGAAAGGCCATTTTTTATGACGGATTCTTGCAGACATTGCAGCAAACAGATAAAGAAGCCATAACAATCCAAACGAAAGCGCCCAACAAAACTGAATAAACGCTTCGATATTGTGAATGATGTGGTGGTGATTCATTTGATTGGCTTCTCCCTATTTTTTGTCATCCTCTGTTTGGCCTGAAAGATGAAAATCATTCCAATGAAAATCATGACGGCCGCTGCAATGTTCCATATTAAGTCATAAAGGAGAATATTGACGTTGTAACGAATTTGATGTATCCGCATCATTTTGTGCTGGACAATCCCATCGTATAGTTGAAAGGCTCCTGCTCCAAGAAACACTCCTCCTCCCCACAAGACGAGGTGCAATGCGTTTCGCCGCCTGAGGTCGGCAAACATAAACAATGACCCAATGGTTGCAAACCAACTGAAGGCATGAAATATGCCATCCGATACGAGGCCGATATCCGTTGTCGATTTGTCGTAAAAATGGTGCCAATGCAAAATTTGATGAAAAACGGCTTCATCTACAAAGGCGATAAAACCAATGCCCAATAATATACCAGACCATATATTGCGCGCAAAGCAGACAGAGGGAATAAATTGATTTGAATTGTTCATTTTAGCAGCCATAAGATTCTCCTTCGTCATACATATCTCGATTTATCCAGATTCATCCCCTTTACATCTTCCAGTTTAACCCATATTTCAATGGGATAAACAAAAGAGAAGCTTCATTCCCTATTCAGTTTAAAAACTGTTTTGCCCAAAACAGCAGCCCGGCAAAATTCCGCAATGGACAAACACAATAAAAAAAGGGAGCCTCCGATTAGCCTTCATACATACTAGACCGGAGAATACTCCCTGTTTCTCAACAATCAAAAGGTTGGACATCCATACTAGTAAACTATCCGGCATAGACTGCTTTTGCACTAACCTTTCTTAAAAGAAGATAATCGCCGACAGAAACGAGATCGCTAAAGCTAGAGCCCGTTTCCTTTGCAAGAAATAAACCGCAGATGATGCGCGCTTCCAACATACTTTTTGATAAACGTGTGATTAATCGTTTTCTCCCGCAGGCTTGTAAACAAAATAATCAAAATCAGCGTGTTTCCTTTCTCCGGATGTGTCTTGGCATTGCATCCCGACGAAAGCGCCTGTAAAAAACCCGCCTCCTTGAATGTAATCATCGGATAATTTATAAGAATAAAATGGAATTGGTATTTGCGTCCAGTTTTCTCCATCAAATGAATAGGAATAATGGTATATCGTTGTTTTTACATCGACTCTTAAATAAACATATTCCACATCATCCGGCACGACAATTTCATTGCCTCTTAACGGCTGATCAAATGTAAAATGATCACAGCTCATTAGCTCCAAGATTCTTCCTTTTTCCTCATTCCATGATATTTGCAGAGATGTCCAATTTTGCGTATTATAATAATTCACCAATCCGGCCGATTGCTGAAAAGTTTCCGGTCTGAACGCAAGCTTCGTTTCCGCTGTAAAATTGAAATGCTGCCAGCGCCTTGCGACAAATGCTTGAGTAAATTTGGACGTTAGGGATTCTCTTCCATAAAGGCGCAAATGGCCGGGATTGTCTGTTAAAGATAAAATGTCTTTTCCCAACGGAATGCGCAGCGTCTGAAAATGGGGATTAAGGGCTTCGGAATCAAAGTCATCTTTTTCAGGAAACTCTTTTTCCCATTTCACTTCTTTCATATTTGGCCCCTCGATCTCAACGGAAGGCTGGTTCCCGCCTACAACATACGGCCAATCATTTTTCCATTCCAACCTTTGAATGGCCGTTTCCCGACCCAAAGGGCAATAACCGCGATGTTCAAGCAGCGGCTCGTTGTTTTTCGGCAGCGGCCGACCTGTTAAATGAACGAGAAACCACTCGTCTGTATGTGTTTGAACAATGGAAGCATGCCCTGCTTTTTGCAATGGATTGCGGGGGTACGGCCACGAAGTAATCAAAGGGTTATCCGGATGTCCTTCATACGGCCCCCAAAGATGTTTGGAGCGTGCAATCATCGCCGCATGTTCATACCGGGTTCCACCTTCTGCCGTCAACAAATAATAGTATCCGTTGAATTTATATAAATGCGGCCCTTCTGTCAGTTTTAAATCTGTTCCCTTATAAATGATTTCTTTTTTCCCTACAAGCTTTTGTTCAACCGGACTGTATTCTTGAAGTACAATCCCGTAAAAATTATGGTTTCCGACCCGATGATCCCAATACATGTTGACTAAATATTTCTTTCCATCATCATCATGGAACAATGATGGATCGAAGCCGGAACTATTTAAATAAATAGGATCAGACCACTCGCCATCAATCGTTTCACAAGTAACAAGATAATTATGGCAATCTTTCCATCGGCCTTCCGTCACTTTTACATCTGTATAAATCAGCCAGAACTTCCCATCAGCATACGATAAATGCGGCGCCCAAATTCCGCCTGAATCCGGATTTCCCAGCATATTCAGCTGACTCAAGCGGTTTAACGGTCTGCTGGCCAGACGCCAATTCTTCAAATCTTTCGAATGGAAAATTCTCACTCCCGGAAACCATTCAAAAGTTGAAACGGCAATATAATAATCTTCCCCTACGCGGCAAATACTCGGGTCTGGATGAAAACCGGTTAAAATCGGATTTTTAATTTTTGGCATTTTCTTCACCTCAAACATTTTTTTACGGCAAACCGTGATGATGCATAAAATTTTGTGTAAAGCATGTTGTTGGACCGCTAGAAAAAAGAAGGGGTATTTCTCTGATTGAACCCAAAACATACTCGAGAAAGGAGGAGTTGTTGTTGACCGAAAATTATTTTCGAAAACTTTTTAATTTGGCGTTCAATTCTTTTGTTTGTCCATATATTTCTTGATAAACAGCAAACAATTGATGATATGTTTCTACATTTTCCTGATTCGGTTCGTAAACTTTTACTTCTTCTAAAAATTCGTCCGCACATTCATCAAGGCTGCTAAACCAGCCGCATCCATAAGCAGCCAGCATCGCGGCTCCCATGCCGGGACCTTGTTCACTTGCCAACTTCACAATTTTGGCATTATAGATATCGGCTTGCATTTGCAGCCATGTTTCATTTTTTGCCCCACCGCCAATGGACACAACGGTATCGATCGTTTTTCCGTTCCGGCGGAAAATGTCAATCGATTCATTTTGGGAAAACGTAATCCCTTCTAAAACGGCGCGGACAAAATGCTTTCTTGTATGTGAAGAATCAATTCCTATAAAACTGCCGCGAATGTCGGCATCAGGATGCGGCGTCCGCTCGCCGACAAGATAAGGTGTAAACAGCAGCCCGTCACATCCAGCTGGGATCCCCTCAATTCCGCTCAAAAAATCGTCATAGCTTTCTTTTTGGGCAAAAGCCTCTTTAAACCAACTTAAACTAAAACCTGCCGCTAAAGTAACTCCCATCGTATAATAGGCATTCTCTTTTCCATGATTAAAATAATGCACTTTCCCTCGAAAATCCTTTTCGCCGCTTTCCTCATACGAAAGAACAACTCCGGATGTGCCAATGCTGCAAAGTGTTTTCCCGTTCGACAAAATGCCTGCCCCAATTGCGCCGCATGCGTTATCGGCTCCGCCGGCAAAAACTTTTGTCGTTTCTTTTAAGCCGGTTTTTTCAGCAAACTCTTTTGTGATCGTCCCCACAAAATCGCTTGATTCCACTAAAGGAGGACAAATGGCTGGATCAATTTGGAGAAGATCGCAAATTTCGGTGCTCCATTTTTTATTAGAAATATCTAACAACAACGTGCCCGCTGCATCGGAATAATCCATATGGATCTGGCCTGTCAGGCGGAACCGCAAATAATCTTTTGGCAGCAGAAATACATCGATTTTTTCAAAAATATTCGGTTCATGCTTTTGAACCCATAAAAGCTTTGGCAATGTAAAACCTTCAAGCGCTGCGTTTTTGGTTATGTTAAGCAGCTTTTCTTTACCGACTATCTCGTAGATTTGCCGGCACTGTTCCGTTGTTCTCGTATCATTCCATAAAATGGCCTTCCTGAGCAGTTGTTTATTTTTGTCTAAAATCACAAGCCCGTGCATTTGCCCGGAAAAACTGATCCCTTCAATATCGGCTGGATCTCCGTCAAATGACGCAACCAATTCTGACAATGCCGATGTTGTCTTTTCCACCCATTCTTCCGGATCTTGCTCACTATAACCGGACTTCTCTTGAATCAACGGATATGATTTGGCCGTTTCACGAACGACCGCACCTTTTTGGTTCACTAACAAAACTTTCACAGAACTTGTGCCCAAATCAATTCCGATTACATATTTCATAAATCATCTTCCTTTTTTTCAAAACTCTTTTTTGTATCGAAAAAGAGCTGAACCCATTTGATGACGAGTCCAGCTTTTTTCTTTTTTTCAGTCATTGGCTAATTTGCAAATGTCGTCAGTAAATATTGGTTGATCAATGCTCTCAATTGTTCGACTCTTCCAGATTCATTTTTAATTTCCGTTAAGGAAAGCGCATGTTTTTCAAGTGTATGGAAATCAGCCCTTCCTTCCACAATGTCGCGGCCAATTCCTTCTGAAAAGCTGCTATAGCGTTTTTCAATAAAGCTATCAATCACTTTGTCTTCAATGAGTTGATGCGCCACCTTTAAACCGACTGCAAAACTGTCCATTCCGGAAATATGGGCATGGAATAAATCCTCCGGTTCAAATGATCCCCTTCTAACTTTTGCATCAAAGTTTAAGCCGCCTTTTCCGAGGCCGTCATTTTGAATAATTTCATACATTGCCAGTGTGGTAGAATATAAATCCGTCGGAAATTCATCTGTATCCCAGCCAAGCAGCATATCTCCTTGGTTGGCATCAACAGAGCCGAGCATGCCATTGATCCGTGCAACTCTCAGTTCGTGTTCAAACGTATGTCCGGCTAATGTCGCATGGTTGGCCTCAATGTTAAATTTAAAGAAATCTTGCAATTCATATTTTTGCAAAAACGACAGACCGGTTGCGACATCAAAATCATATTGGTGTTTTGTCGGTTCTTTCGGTTTCGGTTCGATTAAAAACTGGCCTGTAAAATCAATTTCTTTCGCATACTCCACAGCCATATGGAAAAATCTCGCTAAATTGTCTAGTTCTAATTCCATATCGGTATTTAACAAAGATTCATAACCTTCACGGCCGCCCCAGAAAACGTAATTTTCCGCATTTAATCGTTTCGCAATTTCCAATCCTTTTTTCACTTTGGCGGCGGCATAGGCAAAGACATCGGCATTGCAAGAAGTAGCCGCTCCATGAACGAACCGAGGATGGGAGAACATGTTTGCTGTATTCCAAAGCAGTTTCGTTTTGCTTGTTTTCATATAGTCTTCAATCATGGAGACAATGACATCCAAGTTTTCATTTGTTTCTTTTAATGAACTTCCTTCCGGCGCAATATCCACATCGTGGAAGCAAAAAAATGGCACATTTAATTTTTCAAAAAACTCAAATGCCGCTTCAACACGCGCTTTGGCCAAATCCATCCCTTTGAATTTGCTCCACGGCCTCACCATATTCCCGTGCCCAAACGGATCAGTTCCTTCAAACGTAAAAGTATGCCAGTAAGCGACACCGAACCGGAGCCATTCTTCCATTGTTTTGCCGCCAACGGTTTCATTCGGATTATAAAATTTAAATGCCAACGGATTTTTCGATTTCGGGCCTTCATATTGAATTTTGGAAACGTTTTCGAAATACGCCATTCAAAATCCTCCTCACATTATTAAATTATCATAGTACAAAATGACAAGATAAAAAAAGCCATCTGTAAAGCAAACAAAAAATTCTATGAAGATTATAGCACAAATCATCTTAGTTTGTCTATTTTATAAACAAAGTTTTTAAAAAAATAGAAAGAAGCGATCCAGCTTTTATTTTTAACAATGAAAACAATCCTAAAGAAGATACGTGGACGAAACAACTCGATTTTGCTTCCGCCTTTTATTTCAAGATTGCTGTCTTTCCAGCCACTCATTTTCCAAAATGCTCATCTCCCACAAGCTCCAATACTTGTCCCCGAATTTGCTGCAATCTCTGGCCAAACCCTCTTTCTGAAAACCAACTTTTTCATAACAAGCCATTGCCGTTGTATTAAAATCAAAAACGCCGAGGCTGACTCTGTGTAAATGGAGCTGATCAAAGGCGATTTTCAGTACTTCTTGCACCATCCTCTGACCTATCCCTTGTCCTCTCAAGTTTTTCTTTCCAACCAGTACCTTACCGATTCTTGCCGATTTATGTTTCCGATCAATTTTCCCTAAAGAAATATGGCCGATTGCCTTTCCCGTTTCTTTTCGTATCGCTTTATATACAAAAATACCGGCTTCAGGATAGTTGGCATTCTCAATATACTTTTCCAGCTGGCTTTCAGTCAGCGGATAATCAAATTGGTTTCCTACCCATTGGAGCAGTAGCTTCGGCGAATCAATCCAGTCCATCAATTGTTTGAAATCTGCACGCTCAAAATATTTTAGTTCAATCATTGCTCTCATTTTCCTCTCTTCACATGAATTGCCGCTCCTTTTTCTAATAGGATTTTTATTCGATCCCATTTTTCGCAAACGACCGTCTGTTTTAAAAGATTTTATTGGACAACATCTTCTTGGAAAAAATCGTATTTTTCGAGCATTTCTTTATATGTTCCGGCGTCTTGAATAAAATCTATGTGACCGCTGTAACAATACTTATGTTTCAAACCGTTCAGCTGATCCAAATACACGAGATCTTGTTCCTTGAACCATTCGCCACAAGCAGAGCAACGAATCTTCATACCGCCACCTCGAATAGGGATACTAATGATTCCTAATTATACCATATAGGAAAAGAACTAACCATTCGATTTTGATCCATTTGTGTGAATACCTCCCCCAACAATTCAGTAAAGACTTCATACATTAACCGCTGAATCCGTTCCTCTAGTTCAATCAGATTTTTTGTATTCTTTATTAGTTCGTATATTTTTGATATATTTTTCTCCATGAGAAGGCCATTCGCCGAGCAAGCGTACATTTATAATAGAGCGCCTTCTCTTTTTTTTTCAGAAAATAGTCCCGAGAAATATTTTACACATAGTTTCAATGAAATTTTTATTTCTCGTTAAAAAAAATACAGAAAGGCTCTTGTTCGTTTTCATTTAATTTGCAAAAAGCAAATGGATTTGTCACGCTGCATCCATAACGGAAAAAAGTTTTCAACCGATTTTTTGGCGGCAAAAATAAACCGGCCGAACAAAAATGCGACTCGGCCGGAACGTTAGTTTTTTAGCAATTTTTGAATATCCTGTTCAAAATCGGGCGGTTCATCCCAAGGTTCATACCGATTCACCACTTGGCCGTTTTCATCAATTAAAAATTTTGTGAAATTCCATTTAATATCATCACCAACGAGCCATTCAGGGTATTCGTTGGCCAATTTTATTTTTAACAGCTTCTCCGCCATATTCGATTCATCAAATCCGCGGAACGGCGCCGCCTGTTTCAAATAATCGAATAAAGGGTGAGCTTCCTTACCGTTTACAAGGATTTTAGAAAACATCGGAAACGTTACGCCATAATTTAATTGGCAAAACGAAGCGGCATCTTTACTCGTTCCCGGTTCTTGTTGGTCAAACTGGTTGCATGGAAAGCCAAGAATTTCAAATCCCAACTCTCGATACGATTCATAAAGCTTTTGCAACTCTTCAAATTGGTATGTAAATCGACACTTGCTAGCGGTGTTCACCACTAAGAGTACTTTTCCCCGAAACTCTGCTAAAGAAATTTTCTCACCGTTTGCTTTTTCTGCTGCAAATTGGTAAATAGACATGGAAAACACCTCTTTTAAATAGTTATTAGGTTATAATTATTATAATATAAAAATACGCTTGAACAAAAAAATTGCTTCCAACAATAGAAAGCTTCCATGTGAATTCCAAGTTACGGCAGCCGCCAGACACTGACTGCATATTTTTCCGTTTTCCTTTTGTCCGCTGCTCTCTACCTCCAAAAAGAACAAAAAAATCCCCGATATATCTCCACCTTCTAAGAGGAAGCAGACATATCCGAGGAGCTCGAATTCCGCCAATATATATAGTTAAACCGGCAAAACACCCGTTTTTATAAAGTATTTGTTACATACGAAGTTTTGGCAGGAACAATATCATCAATTTGATTAAACATAAAACACTCAATTGTTTTGGTGTCATCCACATATACGAGCAAATTTTTTTCTTTTTGATCAAACTGAAGCAATCTTCCGTAAATCGTTTTTCGACCGCTTTTCTCAAACGTCACTTTCAAAACTAATAACCGATTTTCATTCATCCACTCTACGAACTGATGAAAAAATTTTTCCATGTATAACACCCCCCAAAAACCCCTCAAAGAAAAAGCTCTCTTCTATTTTCAAGCAGCTCTCCCGTCCAAAGCATTTCATGCCGACATCTTTTTTTAAATCACAAAGTATTCGAATGTTATGATTTATATCACATAAGTTTCGTCTTCAAAAAAAACCTTCTGTTTTTTATCGGCAATTTTACCTGTGGTTAACATTCTCCGTAAATTTAAATTGACTCAAATCTCCTTGCAAATCTTGGGACATTTTATTCAACACTTTGACTGAAGACGATATTTCTGTCATGGAAGCATTTTGTTCTTCCACTGAGGCGCTTATCGTTTGAATGTTTGCGGAAGCTTGTTCTGCGATCACAGACATATGTTCAATCATTTTGACCATTTGTAATGAACTTTGATTTACTTGTTCGATGATGGCGGAAACTTCTTGAGTTTGCCGGGTTACTTCTTCAATATCGTGCGCAATTTCTTTAAAGCTTTCGCCCGTTTCGTCCATCATATTTAAACCGTCTTTCACAATGGCTCTTCCTTGTTCCATTGAATGAACTGCTCTGCTTGTTTCAACTTGAATATCATGAATGATTTCTCGGATATTATCAGCTGCATCCGCTGATTGTTCAGCTAACTTCCGGACTTCATCCGCTACAACTGCAAACCCTTTCCCATGTTCTCCAACTCTTGCAGCCTCTATCGAAGCATTCAGCGCCAATAAATTGGTTTGATCGGCAATTTTTGTAATAATCTCTACTATTTCCCCAATTTTTCCGGATTTTATTTCAAGCGAACAAATAATTTCTGATGTCTGGCCGACTGATTTTTCAATATCTTTCATTTGATTCATCGTTTTCACAACCATATTATTGCCATTTTTCGCTTTCTGGTTAGTCAAATTGGTCGTATTAGCCACCGACTGAATCGATAGTGTTGACTGTTCCGCTTGTTTTGCTATGTCTTTTGCCGAGCGGACTAATTCGGCTGCACCTTGCGATTGTTTTTCCGCTCCAGAAGCAACTTCTTGAATGGATGTTGTAATTTCTTCAATCGCTTGCCTATTTTCGTCCGCGACAGAATTCAACTGTTTGGCGTAATCTGCCACTTTTACGGATGCATTAGCTGTTTTTTCTATCAAACTTCTAAGATCCACGATCATAAGATTAAAAGAACTGGATAACCGCCCAATTTCATCTTTTGAATAGTGATCGATCGATACCGTCAAATCTCCATCCGCAGCCATTTTGATCGCTTGTTCAACTTTTATCAACGGCCGCAAAATGATCCATCGAACAAATAATGTAATCATGGCTGTTGTAATCAAAAGGGATACGATTGTGTTCACATACATCCCGATGCTTCCGGCAATATATTGTTGGATAACAGAGTGTAAATAAGCTGAAAGTGGAGAACTAATGATTAAGCTGGCTAAAACAGCAACAATCATTTTAAAAAGCAAACCCCGCCGAACCTTTGGAAGATTTAACATTTGGGAAACATTTGCCAGCGTTTTCGATTTTCCCTCCATTTTTCTTTCTCTCCTTTTCATGAAAATAGGCAAAACGTTTCTATACATTTTAAAATGCTTACGATAACCGCTTTTCCCCGCTTTGTTTTCCCTGTACAAAAAATATGAACGTTCCCGTCTTGTTTATTTGCATATTGATTCTTTTTGCCAATTTGATAAGCACTGCCGCAAATTAACAGCTTTACGAAAGGATAAAAATAGCAAAGCTTCAATTATTTTATTATCTATAAAATAATTTATCACTTTCGACATTTTTCTACAACAATAAGACAAAAAAACTCTAATTATGTCGAATTTTTTGATTCTATGACAACAAATTAAAAAAATATCTATAGAGAGAGTATGCTGGAAAAGGAGGGTTTTTTAGGAGAACCGCTAAAACCGCGGAAAATGAGAAGAAATATTTTTATAAAAAAGGAGAGCACATCCTTTGCCCGCTCTCCTTTTCATTCTCTTCATGTCCCAATTTTTATATATTCCAAACATGGGCAAGTATCGTTTTTGACTCCAAATTTGTTTGCGGTTGAGCTTATACAAATCAAGCATTCATGATAGTATTTTCACGTAAAAATAAACCATAAAACCCTTACCCCTTCAGTGCCCCACCTGTTAACCCTTTGACAACATATTCTTGCGAGAACAGGTAGACAATAATCATCGGCAGGCTCGCCAACGTTAAGGCCGACATTAAACCGGGGACATTCACCGAAAACTCTCCGTAAAAGTCTTACAATCCAAGCGGCAATGTTCTATTCTCAGGACTGGCAATTAACACAAGTGCAAAGATAAACTCATTCCACAGATGAATAAAATCAATAAGTGCCAAACAGAAACAGCAATCCCCCTGATTCGCAAAAATCAAAATTTTTTGATAAAATTGTTTTATCCAAAATTAAACCATTCTGATGGATGGGAGCGGTTTCCACAGAAATCTATCTTGTAAATTGATAAAGGCAGGATTAAAAAATGGAAAACGACTTGATTTGTAAACGGGAAGTTGTCAAGATTTTTCCCCATCATTCAGAACAAGTGATGGATGAAATAGCAAAGGAATATCCCCTTACACTTGTCGTCAATGATGAGGAATTTGCAACATTGGTTTGTTCACCTTCTCATATAGAGGAACTGGTTCTCGGATTTCTTGCTTCAGAAGGTGTGATTCGGACGAGAACAGATTTGAAAGCGTTGCAAATTGATAAGGACAAAGGATTTGCATACGTTCTATTGGAGAAACCGGTTCAAGGACAAAAACAGTTTTTATCGAAGCGGTTTATCGGTTCTTGCTGCGGCAAAAGCCGGCAGTTTTATTTTTACAATGACGTCAAAACGGCGAAAACCATTATGAAAACAACAACTGTTTCACAGGCTTTCTGTTTTCGTCTAATGGAGATGCTGCATGAATCGTCCGGTGCTTTTCAAAGGACGGGCGGACTTCACAATGCAGCACTTTGCACAAGAGAAAAATTGCTGTTTTCATTTTCTGATATTGGACGCCATAATGCATTAGATAAACTATATGGCTACTGTTTGCTTCATCAAATCACTTTAACGGATAAAATCATTGCTTTTAGCGGGAGAATTTCTTCTGAAGTTGTTTTAAAGGTTGCTAAAATCGGCTGCGGCATCCTTCTTTCGAAATCGGCGCCAACCGATTTAGCTCTAAAATTAGCGGATGATTTAAACATCACAACAGTAGGATTTTTGCGTGAAAACAAAATGAACATTTATACACATCATCATCGGATTACAAAATAACAGGGGGAAATCGTATGGGGAGAATAACTATTACGCTAAACGGTGAAAAAAGAACGGTTCAAAAGCATCAAACACTTTTGCAATCTCTTCTCGACGAGCAATTAGAAGTGCCGCATGTTTGTTTTCATGAAAGTTTAGGTCCGATTCAAACTTGTGATACTTGTGTGGTGGAAGTAAACGGGGAATTGACAAGATCCTGCAGTGTTCAACCTAAAGACGGATTAGTCGTAAATACAGAAAATGATCGAGTAAAAGAAGCACAGAAATCAGCGATGGATCAAATTTTAAAAAACCACGAATTATATTGTACAGTTTGCGATAACAACAATGGGGATTGCGTCATTCATAATACTGTAAAATCACTGGGGATTGAACATCAAAGGATTCCTTACCGCGCCAAACCGTATGAAGCGGATTTTTCCGGATCGTTTTACCGCTATGACCCGGACCAATGTATTTTATGCGGCCGTTGTGTGGAAGTTTGCCAGGATGTTCAAGTAAATGAAACGTTATCAATTGACTGGTCTCGGGAAGTGCCGCGCGTTGTATGGGACAATGACGTGCCGATTGATCAGTCCAGTTGTGTAAACTGCGGCCAATGTGTCACTGTTTGCCCCTGCAACGCATTAATGGAAAAATCGATGCTGGGGGAAGCGGGGTTTTTAACAAACATTCAACAGGGCACTTTGCGATCCATGATTGATTTAACGAAGGAAGTGGAAACCGGCTACGGGACATTAATGACCGTATCGGATACAGAAGCTTTGTTGCGGAAAGAGCGAATTAAAAAAACAAAAACCGTTTGCACTTATTGCGGGGTTGGATGTTCTTTTAATATTTGGACAAAGGGAAGAAACATATTAAAAGTAGAGCCGACGCCGGAATCACCGGCAAACGGAATTTCTACCTGCGTCAAAGGAAAATTTGGCTGGGATTATGTAAACAGCAACGAGCGGCTGACCAAACCGTTAATTCGTGAAGGCGATTATTTTAAAGAAGTGGAATGGGATGAAGCGATTCAATATGTCGCCAAACGTTTTCAGGAAATAAAAGAAAAGCACGGTGCTGATGCATTAGGATTTATTGCATCTTCCAAAGCAACGAACGAAGAGTCTTACTTGCTGCAAAAATTTGCTCGGCAAGTCATAGGAACGAACAACGTTGATAATTGTTCAAGATATTGCCAGTCACCGGCCACAATTGGCTTGTTTCGAACCGTTGGGTACGGGGGAGATGCCGGATCTTTTTCAGATATCGCCTCTTCCGATCTCGTCATCATAATTGGGGCTAATACAGGGGAATCCCATCCGGTTTTAGCTTCGAAAATCAAGCGGGCACAAAAATTACACGGGCAGAAGCTTCTCGTCTTTGATTTGCGGAAGCATGAAATGGCGGAACGGGCGGACATGTTTGTCAGGCCAAAACCGGGAACAGATCTCGTTTGGCTGTCGGCTGTGACTAAATACATCATCGATCACCATTGGCATGATGAAGTATTTTTAAAAGAACGGGTCAACGGGTTTGAGCAATACAGAAGAAGTTTGGAACCATTTACATTGCAATATGCAGAAGAAGTTACGGGAATTTCCCAAGAAACATTAATCAAAGTGGCGGAAACCATTCACCAATCCAAAACAATGGTTATTTGCTGGGCAATGGGGGTCACACAGCAACAGCGCGGGAGCGACACAAGTACAGCGATCTCCAATTTATTATTAGTGACAGGAAATTACGGTAAACCGGGAACCGGGGCTTATCCACTGCGAGGACATAACAATGTTCAAGGCTGCAGCGACTTTGGCAGCATGCCGAACTATTTGCCCGGATATCAATCTGTGGCGGATAGAGAGGTGCGAAAACGTTTTGAAAAAGCGTGGGGCTCTCCATTGCCGGAAAAGATCGGAAAAGACAATCACCAAATGGTAAAAGCAATGCACGAAGGAACGTTAAAGGCACTGTATGTAACAGGTGAAGATATGGGGATTGTAGACGCCAATATCAATCATGTGGCAAGCGGCTTTGAAAAATTGGAATTTTTCGTTGTGCAAGACTTATTTTTAACCAAAACGGCCCAATATGCCGATGTTGTCCTGCCGGCAAGCCCCAGCCTTGAAAAAGAAGGGACTTTTACAAATACGGAACGGCGGATTCAACGGCTTTACGAAGTTTTGCCACCGCTTGGCGATTCAAAACCAGACTGGCAAATTTACTGTCTATTGGCTCGAGAACTGGGCTTCAATTGGGATTACAAACATCCGGGTGAAATTATGGAAGAAGCAGCAGCCCTTACACCACTTTTTGCAGGTGTATCCTATGACCGGTTAGAAGGGTTTTCAAGCCTGCAATGGCCCGTTGCAAAAGATGGAACTGATTCGCCGCTTCTTTATAAAGAACGTTTTCCTTTTGACGATGGAAAAGCGAATCTTTATCCGCTTCAAGTCGATTACTTGTATGACGTTGATGAAGAATATGACCTCCATGTCAATAACGGCCGATTGCTGGAACATTTCCATGAAGGCAATATGACCTATAAATCAAAAGGAATCCGCCGCAAAACCCCGAATGCATTTATCGAAGTTTCCGAACAATTGGCAAAAGAGCGTGGCATTCAAGAAGGAGCCCTTGTTAAACTGATTTCGAAATACGGTTCTGTAAAGGGGCGGGTTCACATTACAGATCGCGTACAAAAACATGAAATTTTTATTCCTTTAAATGACAATGGCGAAACAGCAATCAACCGATTAACAGGCAATCATACGGATCGGGAAACAAACACACCAGCCTATAAAGAGCTGGCTGTAAAAATGGTGGTTCTGGAAGAAAAAGGTGAATCCCCAATTCGACCGAACAACCATCGAAACGGAAAACGAAACCCACAAATAGGTGTACAGGTAGAGAAAAAATGGAAACGAAATGATTATTCCTTTCCGGGAAGCAAGGTGAACGTACATGGCTAAACCAATTACTACGATAAAAAAACTGGAAATATCCAATGAGGAGAAAAGAAAACAAGCTATAACGGAAATTGAACAAGCCCTTACAGATAATAAAGAAGCCGTATTAGAAGGAATAACATTTTTAGGAAAACTCCATGATTCTGGTCTTTTGGAAATTGCCAACGCTCTTTTAAGCAACAGACACCAAATACTGGAAAATGTAATAAAAGAAGCTGGCAAAAAACCGAATATCGATATTCTTAAAAATGCCGCAAATTTATTTATGCTTTTAGGAACGATAGACATTGAAAAACTAAAGCTGATGACGGAAAAGCTCGATGCAGGAATGGCGGAGGCTGCCGCAAGCATCAACGAAGACAAAACAACATCCATTTTCCAATTGATCGGCGCATTAAAAGACCCGGACATCAATCGTTCGATCACCATGCTGCTGCAATTTTTAAAAGGAATGGGAAAAGGTTGAATGGATGGATATAAAAAAAAATCGGGCGTAAAAAATGGCGCCCGATTTTTTTCGTATTGCTGAAATTACCATGTTGTCAATTATTGCTTGATACGCCTGTCTCATTACTAGTAGCGGCAACAAATTGAACGAGGATAATTCCATCATATTAAGAATCAGTTTTGCTATGATCAAGGCTTTAACATATACGAATATCCACAGATTGCTTGCCCATTAAAAGCGAAATGCACGAAAGCAAAGGGAAACCGTCAAGTTCACTGGAATAATTCTTCGAAGAAATAAAAGCGATGGCAAAACAGCCCTTGAATGTGAAGAGAAAGCCGCCAGCTACACTCAGTGGAAAACCAAGTAGAAAGTGTGTTCAGTCGCAACAAAGGCAATGGCAGTTCCGCAGCTTTTCTTTACGGGGGCCGACAAAGTACATGTCGAATTTGGGATTGTGGCATTAGCCCACAACATACTGAAAACTGCAGGCATACGCCAGCTGCTTTCAGAAAAAAATCGAAAACATACAAAAGCAAGCGGAAAGAGACGACCTATTTTTCTCCACTTGCTTCATTTTAAAGAATTATGGGGAATCCCCACCAATGAATTATTTCAAATTTTTCCTTTTTTTGGAACCTATGTTTGAATTCTTTATTCTCATATTTAAGATTTTAAGATAAGTATTTTTTCTTCATAAACTTTTTCGGCAATTCGGTACCGTCAAGAATTTTGTGTAATGTAAGATAGATAGGGCATCTCTGAAATGGATTTAGAATAGAAAGGGTCTGTTTCTTCCACACAGGAGACTGAAAATTCAGTCTCTTGTGTGGAAAAGGAGATACCCTTATTTTGTTTATTTGCAGTATTTGGTTAATTGTAACGTTTTTCAAACATTCGCTGAGGACTTCCTGTGCTTCGGCAAATCCTAGCAACTTTCGCTCTGCCCATTTCTTATTAAAGTCTTTGATCGTCAAATACACTACTTTTTCCGCAGCTTCTAAACTGTTCAAACTGGTCATCGGCTTGAGACGTTTCCGAATCTCCTTGATCGTTCGTTCGATGGCATTGGTCGTGTAAATTACACTTCGAATACTGCCTGGATAATCCATAAATGTAAGGAGGACATCCAACTCATTGACCCAAGATTGAACTTCTCTTGGATATTCTGGATCATTTTGACTCAAACTGTTGAAACATCTCCAGTGCCATTGTTTTATTCGGAGATCGATAAATGAGTTTCAAATCTTCCGCCATTTCGAATTGGTCTTTTTTCCGTACACGGCTGAGTGTGTTGCGGACTTTGTGAACGACACAACGCTGTACGTCAGCTTTCGGATAAACCGCCTTAAAGGCTTCCTCTAAACCCGGTAGTCCATCGAATACGCCTTTTCTTCAATTCACAACGTGCCGATGGATGAAATGGTAAATGCCGAGTTCTTTATGCCTATTGAAGAGGATAGTATGGAAGGTATGAAAGAAATGTATTTCCATAGCTTTTATGCTATTGAAAATATGCTCTCGATTTGTTTATATGACGATTTTGAAAAAAATACGGAAATAGATTACCACATGTTATTGGACTATATGGAACAAAATAATTTAAGACAAATTACGCCTTTCTTTCATGCGATAGCTGGTGATGAAACATTTCAGTACGTTTTTATTAAAATGGGAGTATCCGATAAATCATTCCATATTGTTATTTAACAATTAGGTATCAAAACTTAGAAGGATTTTTCTTGACATACCTATTTTTTTTAATTAATGCCATACTAATGGTTATTTACGGTAATATGAATTAAGCCATTGCTGCATTCCTCCTGCTGCTGTTTTCTCCACTGTTTACCTTCGAAATAGGAAGCAACATGGCTCTTTTTCTATTTCTCCTTTTACACAATCATATGAACTTAACTTTCCATATATTTGAGTATGCGCAATAAATCAAAAATCTTCCTCTTAACGTAAACAGAGGCATTCTAAATCCAAACATCCATCTATAAGCTTTTTTCCGGAATTCTTTTTACTCTTGGATCCGTAAATACATCCTCTTCATCAGTGCTCCTTGTGGAAAATTCGGTGACAATTGCTCCCTCCTTTCCAGCTTTAAACCAATGAAAGGTATTCGGAAAAATCGTATATTGTTCACCAGGATGCAAAACGATTTCCTTAAATACTGTATAATATTGTTCATCTCCTTCCGGCGGTTGAACAGCCCGATTTTTCGTCTCTTCTCCTTCTACATATAAATAAACAGTGCCAAATCTGCATCTAAAAGTTTCCTCTTTGCCATCATCAAATTTTCTTTTCGGATGCTTATGCTCTGGACAAGTTTGATTTGGCAGCAATACAATTTCTTTTGCGCATACCTTTTGAGTATTTACATATGTTATAAGTTGCAACCCTGTATTCTCAATTTTCCCTAAACCAAAATCAGCAATTTCCATATTTTCCTTCTCTTCGTTGGTCAGAACAATATTGGCTTTTTCTAACATATCTAGTACTCTTTTTTTCACACGAGAATATTCCTCAAAAGTCATTTTTTCACCTTCCATCATCTAATTATTTCGGAAAATTTTTATTACTGTTCTTAAATCTTGTTCAATGACTTTTTTCGCAATAAATGTTAATTCATGATAAAAAACATTATTGTTTTTATTGATATATTCTTTGATAGCCTCTGCAGCATACTTCGCAGAATAACTATAATAATTAATTTTTCTGACACCTGATTCGATTGTTTTCAAATATTCTTCTTTACTTAATCCTGATCCACCGTGCATCACAATAGGTATTTTGGTTAAATCGTGTAATGTTTTTATTCTTTCATAATCAATGTTTGGCTGTGACATATAAATTCCATGCACTGTTCCAATCGAGGCTGCGAGTGCATCAATATTCGTTTTTTCAACAAAATCTTTAGCCAAATGAGGATCTGTCAGAATAGAATCCGAAGTTATATGGTTTTCAGTTTCTTCTCCACCAATCCCCGAAGAAGTAATAACACCTAACTCAGCTTCAACAGAAACATTAAATTTATGAGCAAATTCCACTACTTCTTGAACAGTTTTCACATTTTCATCATATGGTTTATGTGAAGCATCGATCATAACAGAAGTAAATCCAAGATTTATCGCCTGTTCTATCAGCTTTATATCAGATCCATGATCTAAGTGGACAACAACAGGTACATTAGCTTTTTTCGCACAATTGACTAATATCGGTCCAATAAATTCCAGAGGCATTACACTGCTATGAACTTCTGCATGAGCTAAAATAATAGGAGTCTGCAATTCCTCTGCAGCGTCTAATGCTGCCCTTAACGATTCGAATGTCGGAACATTAAAAGCACCAACAGCATACTGGTTTTTTTCTGCATCTTGTAATACTTCTTTTAATGTAACTAACATTCCAGTAATCACACCTTCCCTTATCACATTAAATGTCCATTTTTGATCTTTTTGGAACCTCTTGATACATCAATATCAATTCCTCATAACTTTTGATACCTGATGTACTGTCTTCTGCAAGTAATGATGATGCCGCAGCAGCTGTTGCAATTTCCATAGAGTGTTCAATAGAAAAACCATTTAAAGCTCCGTACAGAATTCCAGACACATATGCATCTCCTGCGCCTACTGTTCCCTTTATTAAACGCTTTTCTATTAAAAGGGAAGGAATACTATAATATTGATTGCCGTCATATCCAAAACTTCCTTCAGGTGAATGAATAATAACCCAATCTTTCACACCAAACCTTTTTAATTGATCCAGTACCTCTTTCATACGATTCGTCCGCAATTCACCATTTAAATTTCGCAAATCTATTCCGACCGTTCTTCCTGCTTCTATTTCATTAATAACGCAATAATTTGTAAACTTTAAACTAGGCGGAACAACCTTTTGATATCGATCACTATTCTCACTCACAATATCAATTGAAGTTTTTATTCCTGAATCCTGAGCTTCTTTTAACAATTTCGCTAATTTTGTTCCATATTTTTCATCTTCCTGATCCAATGCATCCAGCAATAATAAATAAGCGACATGTAAAATATCCGATTTCAAGTTTTCTATCTTTAAAACTTGTTCATCAAATAGTACTGAATTCCCTTTATAAGTAAAAAAAGTTCGGCTATTATCGACTTCATCAGATATTACATCTGTAAAAGGCGTCTCCCCAATATATTGCACGTTGTCCATAGATATATTTTTGAATCTTCGAAAATATCTCCTTATAAAATTGCCTCTTTCATCATTTCCTATTAACGTTACTATTTCGATTGGCAATTTTTTATCAATTTTTGACAATGCAACTGAACAATTTGATACTGCTCCCCCAATTGATTGTTGCACACTCGTAATTGACGAGAGTTCAGATTTTTTCGGAAAACCTTTGACTCTTTTAATTGTATCTACTGCTATGGTGCCGGCAATAGCAATACCTTTCACTAAAATAATCCCTCCATTCAAAGGAATAACGGATGAAGGTTATTTATGATTCTTTTTTTCTTTTCTTGATTTCATCTGCATAAACTGCAATCAGGATAACAAACCCCTTTACAATGTATTGCCAAAAAGAATTAACACCTAATAAATTTAGTCCATTGCTTAAAACACCTATAATGAGAGCACCTATCACCGTGCCGCCAATTCGGCCTGACCCGCCAGCAAAACTCGTACCACCTAATACTACTGCAGCAATTGCATCCAGTTCAGCACCCATCCCTGCAGTTGGTTGGCCGGAAAACATCCTTGAGGATAATACAATGCCAGCAAATCCAGCCATTAAACCACTAAATGTATAGACAAAAAGTTGCACTTTTTTAATATTAATTCCCGAAAATCTTGCTGCTTGTATATTTCCGCCTACAGCGTACATATATCTGCCTAGCTTAGTTTTGTTCATAATGACAGCAGAAATGACCAAAATGACTATTAAATACAAAACTGGCGTAGGCAAAACACCTCCAATATAGCCTGATCCAATATAGTTAAAGGAATCGGAGACAACTCTGACAGGTTTTCCATCAGTGTAAACATAAGCAATTCCTCTAGCGATATTCATTGTTGCCAGTGTAACAATAAATGGCGGAATCCAAGTATTTGAGACGACAAAACCATTAAAGAAACCGAAAATCATCCCTACAAGCAATCCAATGATAACAGCCAGCCAGACAGGCGTTCCTTCAAATGCAATTAAACTTGTCGTCACTACTCCGGAGACAGCAATGATAGATCCTACGGATAAATCAATTCCCCCAATGATAATAATCATTGTCATTGCAATCGCAATATATAAGTTTGTAGATGTTTGTCTTAAAACATTTAATAAGTTTTGAGTTGTTAAAAAATTAGGATTTAAAATGGCAATTATAACACATAATAAAACAAAACCTATCAATATTCCTATATTATCTTTTATATATCTTGTAACAGGGTTATTGGTCATTGTATTTTTTGAATCCATCCTGTAGTTTAACGAAGGCAACATATTATTCCCCTCCAGTGGCATAGTACATGATCTTTTCTTGAGTTGCTTCTTTTCTCTCTAAAATTCCAGCAATTTTTCCATTGCACATTATCACAACACGATCACTCATATTAATAATTTCCGGCAACTCTGAAGATACCATGATGATAGCAACACCTTCTTTTACTAGCCTGTTCATAATGGAATAAATTTCTGCTTTGGCGCCAACATCGACGCCTCTCGTCGGTTCATCTAAGATTAACACTTTAGGTTTCGTTGCAAGCCATTTAGAAATCAATACTTTTTGTTGGTTTCCTCCGCTTAAATTAATTACTGTCTGCTCTGAACTTGATGTTTTAATTGAAAGATAATTAATATACTTATTTACAACGCTTTTCTCAAATTTATAATCTACTTTCAAAAATTTGATTATTTGGTTGAGGATATTAATGGTCGTATTGTACGTCACCGTATTGTTTAAAAATAATCCTTCTTCTTTTCTGTTTTCTGGAACATAAACGATTTGATTTTTGATTGCATCTCTAGGACTTTTATGGTTGGTTTTCTTTCCGTTAATCAATATTTCCCCTTTTTCAAATGTATCTAATCCAAAAATGCATTTCATCAGTTCGGATCTGCCAGCGCCAACTAATCCAGCAAAGCCAAGAATCTCCCCTTTTTTCAATGAAAAATTTATATTTTCTAACATGTTTTTCTTGGAAAGATGTCGAACTTCTAAGATTGGTTTTCCAGGAGGCAAATAATCTCTTATATAGAAATTTTTTAATTCACGCCCAACCATCATGGCAATTAATTCATCAATGTTTGTGTTGTTTGTTTTTACCGTTCCGATATACGTGCCATCTCGCATAACAGTAATCCGGTCTGAAATCGCAAACAATTCACTCATTCTATGAGAAATATAAATAATCCCAACACCATGTTTTTTTAAATTTTTAATGATTTCAAATAGAAACTCGACTTCTTTTTCTGATAAAGAAGACGTTGGTTCATCCATTACAATGATCTTAGCTTCAAATTTCACCGCTTTGATAATCTCAACAATTTGTTGCTGAGCAACTGTTAATTTATGGATGGGTGTTTTGGCATCGATATGAATGTTAAAACTATCAAGAAACAGCTGAGCACTTTCAAACATTTCTTTTGTATGAATCCAGCCAGTCTTTGTTGAAATTTCCCTACCTAGAAAAATATTTTCAGCTACTGTTAAATGAGGAACTAGTACAATTTCTTGATGAATAATGCTAATCCCGTTTTTGTGTGCATCTTTGACATCTTTTATTTGAACAGGTTTTCCTTCTATCACGATTTCCCCTTCATCAGCACTATAGATGCCTCCAAGGATTTTCATTAAAGTCGATTTGCCGGCTCCGTTTTCCCCCAGCAGCGCATGAACTTCACCTTTTTCCAGTTCAAAAAAGGCATTTTTCAATGCATAGACACCTGAAAACTGCTTTGCTATATTTCTCATTTCTAACAGTTTCCCATTCATGCTTTCACCCCGATCATTACATAATAGGATGATCTAGCCCGTTAGAACGTAGATCATCCTATTCTCTTGTTTCATTTATTGCCAACCATCCACGCCATATTGATCAACATTATCTTTATTAATTAAGAATGTTTCGACTGGTGTTCTTTTTTCAAATTTTTCATCGTTCATCACTTTATAAGCAACCTCAGCCGATTTCACACCTATTTGAATAGGTGATTGAGCCCCAGTTCCCACTAGTTGACCACCGGAAGCAATTTCTTTTTTCGCATCTGGCGAACCGTCTACTCCATAAATGACAATATCTTTTAAATTTGCAGCTTTAACGGCTGCCAAAGCTCCTAAAGCTGTAGGATCATTTCCGCCCATAATGGCCATAATATCCGGATGTGCTCTAAGGATATCTTCTGTTTTATTTAACGCCGTCTGCAAATCCCCTTTTGCATCTTGTTGGGCAACGATTTCAAAATTTTTTCCTTCAATCGCTTCTAAAAACCCGGCAACCCTGTCATTTATTGAATTCATTGTTGGACTATCAAGAATGGCAATTTTGCCACCGTCAGGGAATCGTTTAACCAAATCTTCACCTACTACTTTTCCAGCATTTTTATTATCAGAGCCAACATAGGCTGTAACATAATCAAAATCCTTTACTTCGGTATCAAAATTAATAATTGGTATATCAGCTTCTTTCAACATTTCTAATGCCGGCCGAATTCCTTCCCAGTCAACAGGGTTTAAAAAAATGGCATCTATTCCTTGCGTGATCATATCTTCAATTTGATTGATCTGTAAAGAAACATCCATTGCAGGATCCATTGTAATCAACTTATCACCGCGTTTTTCAACTTCTTTCCGTATCGATTCTTCCAAAACTTGAAAGAAAGGGTTATTCATTGTCATACATGTATAGCCAAAAACAAGCTGTTTGTCCTCAGAATCTTTACTCGAACTATCTCCTCCAGATGAAGTAGTATTACAAGCTGAAAGGCTAAATGAAAATATTGCAATCACCAACAAAAAAAATAATTTTTTCATTTATTTTCCCCCTTTTAACTTTCCATCCCCAAAATTTTTGCTTTTAAGCAACTTTATTAAAACGCTTACATTTTTTTAAATAAACTTAATTGCAAATTTCTTAACCTATTTAATTCAACTGGGCATTGCCTGTCGGTCTCCTAATTTCTCATTTAGAAGCCCATGTGGCCATTGGACATCATTATAATTCAACACCACGTATACAGTATTTTTCTAATCACCGCTTTAGACATTATCTCACTCCTCTTCAAACACAAAATGTTATTTTTAAACATAATATAATTTAAAAAATAACAATAGTCAATAAGTTTTGATAATTTTAACAATAATTTCAACAGTAAAAAACAAATCCATATAATCCACTTGTTTTTATTAGTAAATTAAATGTTTAAGAAAGATTTGGATGTGCTACAATGTTAAAATTTATACTAAAAAGGTTATTTATAAACATTTAATTGTTTAGACAAAACAAAATGGTTGTATATTTTAACAAAACCAAATTATAAGGTTAAATGAGTATGTAAAAAAATTCGTCCTAAGACGATAGATAAACAAAAAAGTATTTCTAGAATATGTTTCTGATTTCCACCAAAAAAATAAAAGAGATTATGAAAGCTTTCCACAGCCTCTTGTCAGTAACAAAAATGGAAATTATCAATTGGATCTAATCCATTAAATACCCACTATTAAATTTTTTTCAATTTGTTTGTTAAAATAATATGTAAGAAATAAACAAGGGTGAGGTTATGTATAACAAGTCGAGTCAAATGAACAAACGTCAACAAAAAATTTTTAAGATGTTGGAAAAGAATTTTGAAGTAAAGATTACAGATCTTAGTGAACACTTTGGAGTTACTGAAATGACAATACGACGAGACTTAGAGAAAATGGAAAAAATGGGTCTACTTAAACGAACTTTTGGCGGAGCTATCCTTGTTGTCAAAGAGGATACAATCCGATTACGAAACAGTATTCATTATGAAGAAAAAGTTCGTATTGGGAAGAAAGCGGCTGAACTGATTCGTGATGGCGAATCTATCTTTATTGACGGAGGAAGCACTACTTTACAAATTGCAAGGCACTTGTCTCCTTCAAAACAAATTACGGTAGTAACCAACGCTCTCAACGTAGCAGCGGAATTACTAGACAAAGGTGTAACTACCTTGTTGACCGGTGGTATCTTGATGAACTCAACCGCATCAATGGTTGGTCCAATCGCTTATGCAACATTGTCGACAATGGCCTTTGATCGTGCATTTTTAGGAGCTTCAGGTGTGTCAGATGTTCATGGGTACAGCAATTCAAACAATTACGAAACGGAGATCAAAAAACTTGTCATCAGTTGTACCAACGAAGTTAATATTGTTGTTGACCACAGCAAATTTGGCGTTAAATCTCTATTCTCATTCGCCGATTTGAGCCAAGCAGATCGTATTATTACAGATGCAATGCCTGCAGAATCACTTCAGTTCGCATGCTCAGAATCAAATGTTTTAATTGAAATTGCCTAACCTAGATACAATTTAATTGGAGAAAGATGAGAGCAGCCTGTATTTATTTTATTTTGTAGAGTGTTAAAACTGCATCCAGACATTCTATGTCGTGGTATAGAAACAAAGAAATAAAAAAATCGAGGACGTTCGGGAATACATCCTCCAGATTATCACAAACAGACGGTGTGTTTTTAATTTTCCCGTATACGAATAACTATTTTTTATGAGCAACCGGCTCATTTCGTTATTTCCTTGATTTTTAAACTCCCCTATCTCACCTCGGCTGTTTTTAACTTTTCTTTTTTGTCAAAAACAAACACCCCCGTAAATCAAAATTAAAACTTCGATTCAGGGGGTGTTTGTTCATTGCTTCTATTTGCGCGCTTACGCTTCGGAGGGTTTCGTGCAAACCAAAGCTGCTGCTAAAATATTTGATTTATCCCTGCTTTTTTAAAATCAATAAAAATCATTGCAGGCAATTCCTTTTTGCTTTTGTATTTCCTGCTCTTAGCCGTCTAATAAAGTTTTATTGTCCATTCCATAGGCTCTCTGCCATTCCTCTTTAAATTTTAAAACATCTATTGAAGTAGCAGGAAAAGCAATCAATTTTTCGATCAGATCAGGTTCAACGGTGACTGTTTGGGCTCCCGCAAGACAGGCATCATGTATTTGCTGAACATTTTTAAAACTAGCTGCGACAATTTCCGTTGAGAGGCCATAAGCTGCAAATAATTCTGCAATTTCTGCAACAACCTTTACGCCATTGCCGGCTAAATTATCGATTCGATTTACATATGGCGCTACATATTTCGCACCAGCTAAGGCAGCGATCAGGCCTTGAAAAGGAGTGTAAATGGTTGTCGCGAGCGTGGGAAGATTTTCCACAGAAAGCAGCTTTATCGCTTTTATACCCTCAACAGTTACAGGGATTTTTACAACGACATTCCCGCTTAGCCGGTTATTGATAAATCGTGCCTCTTCCACCATTTCCTCAGCTGTTTGGCCAATAACTTGCACAAACAATTCTTTTTCATCGCCGATGATTTGCCTAATTTCTTTAAGCAAATCTAAGTAAGGGCGTTGTTCTTTTGTAACAATGGATGGATTGGTGGTAACACCTGCTATCGGGAAATATTCATTTATGTAAGTAATTTTTTTTACGTTTGCTGAATCTATATAGAGTCTCATTTTTCCCCTCCTATTTGAAAAAAGTCGGATGAATAGCCAATGATGAATGGAAAATATCAAAATTTTTATTCACTTGCAATCTTTATTTCGGTATTCAATCCAATTTCAGGGATATCTTTATTTTCCAAGTACAAAGTGCCCGGCAGTTCCGGTGTTGTCGATCCGTCAAAGCGCAAAGTAATATGCCCCAATGTTGTTAAGTTTCTTTGCACAGCATCGCCGACAGACGTGATCTCAAATTTTTCATTATTAATATAAAGCTTCTGTCCAGCTTGAATGACTCCTTCCGCCTTTACGACATCAATGACATAACAAAAATCTTTCAGATCCTGCGGTGCTTCATTGCCAAATAAAATAATCATTTTCTCTTTCAAAAAATGATCGGCCATTGTTCCGATTCCTTTTATTTTATTCTTATAAATGATTGTCATAAAGTCGGCACAAACCTGTTACGGTTGTGCCTTCCCTCCCATATGTCAGATTTTTGCAAAACTCATGATGTTATAATTACAAATTTACGAATCATAAAGTCCGAAGCTTGCCAGCCAAGCGACAAACACCCTTGGAACCCCGATTAAGAATCTTGAATAAAGGACGGACGGTACACCGACCTCTACTGTTTCAGGTTCTGCTTCTGCAAGTCCTAAACCTACAGGTATAAAGTCACAGGCGTTTTGCGTATTGATGGCAAACAATGCTGGCAGCGCCAAGTTTGGCGGGATATTCCCTTTGCCAATTTCCACTCCAATCAGCGTCCCGATAATCTGAGCGATTACTGCTCCAGGTCCAAGTAAAGGTGATAAAAATGGCAATGAACAGATAAACCCGATTAAGAGCAATCCCCATATATCGCCAGCCAGCGGCGACATGATCTTGGCAAATACGTTTCCGATTCCTGAACCTTGAATAATTCCAATCAGCAATGATACAAAAGCCATGAACGGAATAATCGTGTTAATCATTGTTTGCACTGCTTCACGTCCTGCTTGATAGAACGTGCTAATGACTTTTCCTGCGCCAAGTCCAATTTTCGTTAGTAAGTTTTTATTGGAGCTTGCTGCCATTGTTTCAGAAATCTTTTTATCACTGCTATATTTAAACTCTCTTTCAGGTTTTTCTTCCGGAATTTTTTCTTCAGCCGGAGCCGCCTCTCTAGCACTCTCTTCAACGGGCTGAATTTGATCCAACCCCACATCTGAAACGTAAATATCTTCCGTAATATATTGAGCCAACGGTCCGCTTTTTCCTGTTGGCATAATATTGACAGTTGGAATGCGTTTTTGCGGATAGATGCCGCAGCGTAATGTACCGCCGCAATCAATAATTGCAAGCGCAATCTCTTCATCCGGTACTGATGTTTTAAAACCGTTGACCGGCTCGGCACCTGTCAGTTCAGCAATTTTGTCTACAATTTCAGGCTTTGCTCCTCCGGTAATATAAACAATTTTATTTCTTTTTTCCGTCGGTGTAATGATGAGCGGCCCGCCAAAACCGCCGCTGCCCTTCACAATTTTTATCGACCGATATTTAGCCATTTCCTATTCCTCCTCCTTTTCTAACGATGATGTAACGTTACTTCTGTTTTCAATTTAATATTTTGTTGTTTTTCTACTATTTTAGTTGTAAAATCTGTAATCCAGCCTGCGAAGAAGTTCATTACGAGACCGACAAGGAAATAACGGACAGCCAATTCTGCAGTGCTTAAACCTAGTTTCTCAATTCCAGCCGCAATACCGAGCCAAATAAATAATTCCCCTGGGTTTATATGTGGAAATAAACCGTTGCTGGTATGGCAAAAATATGCACCTGAAGCGAAATAGCTCGGTTTATATCTTTCCGGCAAAAAACGTCCTAATGACAACGCCATTGGGTTCCCTAGCATAAAGGAACCGACAAGCGGCAAGACTAAATATCTTAACAACGGGATTTTAGAAGATGCCATTGCAAGTTTATTGACCCGCTTTTCTCCAATAAGCTGAATGAATGTATTCATACAAACCATCAATAGCAACACAAGTGGAACAATGCTTTGCATCCACGAAATAAATGTTTCTGCGCCAGTTTTAAACAAATTCATAAAACCTTCAGCAATCGTAACAATAATATCCACGTTCCTCACCTCTTCATGATTTTTTTACCGAAACAATGTTTTCTGCCTGCATCATGATTCGTTTAAAGATACTCGGCTTTTCGGGAATTTCCCCGCCGCTCATAATAATCTTATAATTGCTGACCGCATCCAAAATAGCTGATTTCAATAGTTTGTTGCAATGAGCCATATCGGCTTCTCCAAGCGTCTTTATATTTTTGCCCGTAAAGCCTTTCAATTCCCGAACTTTCGCTAAAACTGTAACCCCTTGTATTTTCATTGCTTTCAGAATCTTCCCGCTGTCGGAAACGGCAAATAATACAATGGTGCCCGCCCGAATTCTGCCGGGGCGCTTTCCGATTGCCACTTTTCCAATCTTTCGCAGCTCTATATACGCTTTGGCAAAATGTTTAATTTGAAAATAACCTAATGCCAATTGCACGATAAATGCTCCTGCTATAAAAAGCATAATGATGATCAATTGCATCCTATCACATCCCTAAGATTGATGATGAACTGCTTGCTTGTTCGAGGCATTTTGTAAAATCTTCGTAGCTGGCTGCATCGGCCAATTCCTCTACCTGTTTCTGATCAGAGGCGATTTTGATGATTTCATCGTAAATTTTAATCAGGAGGCTTGCATCATTATCGGCTTTTTCCGGTATTCCCAACAGAAAGACAAGCTTGATTTCCTTCCCGTCAACCACTGCTTTTTCAGGAAAAACACCGATCGCCATTTCAATCTGATTGGACTTGTAGTTAACTGTATGCGGCAAGGATATATACCGGTCAAAAACCATTGATCCTTTCTCTTCCCTTTCTCTCAGCCTCTCTTTAAACCCTTCGTCCAAATAGCCTTTCTTGACTAAAACGTCGATCATATCATTCACATTTTCGTGGTAGCCTTTATTTGTATCTAAGACGAAGAATTTATCTTTGTTGAGTAAAAGTTTTAAAATTGAACGGTGATTGCCAAAATCTTTCATTTTAAATTTTTTCCGATAGGTCATCTTTTCTATTTGCCTAGAAACACTCGCTTCGTCAAAGATTTCGTTAATTATGATGACAGGTGGATCAATTGCAAAATGAAGCTTTACTGTTGAAAAGACCATATCGTATTGATTCAAAAGCTCTTTTGAAATTTCAATTTCAGAGTAAATATCAATTTGAGTATTTGGATTTAATATGCGCTGCAGTTGAATAGAGACTAATTTGGCAGATCCCCGCCCGGTTCCGCAAATGACCGCAACTTTTTTTAAAGCTCTCGTTATTTCATCATGTTGGGCAATGAATACTCCGAAATACAAGGATAGGTAGCCAAGCTCATCTTCAGGAACCTTCAGTCCATACTCTTTCTCAATTACTTGCCCGGCAATTTCGGCCAATTTAAAGGCGACAGGATACTTCTCCTTCACATCAGCCAGCTGCGGATTTTTCAAACGCACATCAAACATCAAGCGGTTCAGCATAAATGTTAAATGATACAGAATATCTTTGAAAAATGTTTCATTTTCGAAAATAATGCTTTTATCAAACCCTACTTGTTCGATTATTAAGTCCAAGAGACGTTTAATATCATCGGAAATTGTAATATCTGCAATTGTTCGAATGTTTGTCGGCGTTCTTCTTCCCGCGATCGGCAATGTTATAAACAGTATTTCAGGTTGTGAAATTTCAACCGGCAAATGCCGTTCGATTGCGGAAACGATTTCTGAAGCAATCGAATAGTCCTGCGTATTTAATAGTTTGTTATATTTTTCATCCAATTCCGTAAGAGGATGATTTTTTATAAAACGATCCAACATGACAATAATAAATTGCATTAACTTTTTTTGGGTGGTAGACTCTAAATTGTAGTGATTGGCAATCTTCATTATTTCTTCTTTAATATCTTCATCCAGCGGGTAATCCCCGTATAAATAGTCATAGACGTTATCTAATATAAAAAAACGGATATCCAGTTCATTTCCTTTCAGGATCATCCCGCTGTTCGGTTTTCCATGAATGGCTAAATTGTAAGATTCCAACGCTACGGTAGCTTTTTTTATTTCCTTTACAAGAGTTGTTCTCCCCAGATTCATGTCAAAAGCGAGTTCATCCAGCGTATTCCTTCCTTTGCTGTTGATTAATCGATCAATGATAAAAGCGATACGCCTTTGTGATGAATCCAGCATGTTTTTCTTCTTAGAAACGGTTTCAATGAAATCATCAAACATATGGCCATCTTCAATAAACAAATGGTAGCCTTTTCCCTTTTCGTTTTTGATGGCTGCAATTCCATTCAGTTCGCTGTTTAACTGCTTAATATAATTGCGGATTGTTCTCGTGCTGACCCCCAATGAGTTGGCAAGATAATCCAAAGAACAATAAGATTTTTTTTGAAACGTTTCTAGCATTTGAACAACACGGCTATCAATTGTAAAATCCAACAGTATTCACCACCTTTTACGTAAAAATAAAGTGACATAGTTTCGTCTATCAGTCAAAGGTAGTGATTGGAATTTTGTGATATTTCGTTATAGAACCATTTTTTAGGCTTCTGTGATCTTAACCGCGGGATTTGCCTCCAGAAATATTAACTGTCGTACCTGTAATATAACTTGCACGGTCTGAAGCCAAGTAAGAAACTAAATCGGCTATTTCCTTTAATTTTCCCGGACGCCCAAGAGGAATGGAATTGCTGTAATCCGTTGACAATTGATCAACTGAGACGCCTCGAGTATAAGCAAGCGCTTCATTATAAGCCTCTGACGTCAAGCCTGTCGGTTCGTTGATGCCAGGCGCCACCGCAACAACCCGGATATTGTATTTGCCGAGTTCTTTCGCCCACGAGCGAGTAAAAGCTATTAATGCTCCCTTTGTCGCAGCATAGCAGCTTTGGCCAGATGATCCTTCCTGTCCGGCTTCGGAAGCAATATTGATAATAACTCCTTTATTTTGTTTAATCATTTCCTTGGCAGACGCTTGTGCACAAAGGTAAGGACCTTTTTGATTGACAGCTACCATAAAGTCAAAATCTTTCTCATTCAACTCGTATTCAGGTTTTTCACCTTTGACATCGACTAACAGTCTTGGCAGGTTGACTCCGGCATTATTTACTAAAATATCCACTGAGCCGAATAATTTTACGGTTTCAGCCACCATTTTGTCAACGCTTTCTTTTTTTGTAACGTCACATTTTAGAAAATAAGAACCATTATCTTGCGGCCCTTTTTCTCCATTTAAATCGGCTACAACAACTTTTGCCCCATTTCGGATCAGTTCGTTTGTGATATGTAATCCAATCCCAGAAGCACCACCTGTTACAATCGCCACCTTTCCTTCTAATTCAAGCCATGAGTCACTCATTACGATCTCCTCCTTTTGATCTAATCTCAATGCTTTTAGTGTAAAATGTTATTACCTTTTATTTAATACACAGTTTTTCACTTAAAATTGAAAAGGGGTGCATGAGAGGACTAAACGGCGGAAACAGCTTGGAACTGCCGAAATGAAAGAAAGTCTTACATGCTTTCAAGGGCGGCTGTAAGCCAAAAGACATATAAAAAAAGTACGAAGTAACGAGGAAACGAACCAATGAAAAGAGAAAAAGGGGTTCAGTGTCTCAGAGGAAATACCGTAATAAAAGCAAGTGCGCATTGTAACGAAATGTTATATGTTAATGAAACAAAATGGGATAAGCGCACGTTTTCAGCCAGCTGATAAATATATAGTTTTAGATTACAGGAAATCTATGACTTACAAACGAAAAAATAGTCTGTCCCATCAAATAAAGGATCAGACTATAAATCTCTAATTTTTAGTCAAAAAACGATCATTTCAACTTTTAGAAATAACGGAGCTGAAACAACTTTCATTCATAGTAAACCAAAAATAGAATCGTCGTTATAAAGGATAAAAGAGGCGAAGTGATTTATTCAAAAGATCAAACCTCAAACAGAGTTTTATAAAAAGACGAAATCAAGCCTAATCAAAGATTTAAAGAGAAATTTCATATAGCTATAGATAAAACGGGAACATATTATGTGACAGTCAACACTTCCAAATTATCTGAGAGCGAGGATGTTGAAGTAAAAGTTTTTCCATTAAGAACATAAGAATAAATGTTTGAGTGAACCCGAAACCATGATATTAAAGCCTGGCACAATTATTGATAAATTTGGATATGAGGGTGGAACGTTTGTTTCACCGTATGGTACATATGAAATGCGTGCATTAGCTCCTGAAACGTATTTAAACCCATATAAAGTTTATGTAGTTAAAAAACAATAGAAGTTAAGGCAGGTAAAATTGCTCCATGGTTTAATGAACCAGGTCTCGGTATTCAGTACGAACTTAACCAACCAGTAAAAAAATGAATAGGTAAGGAATACTTGGAAGGGTAGGAAAGACGTATGAAAAAAAATGAATTGCAACAATTGTTAATTAATGCTAATGTTCCAAAGGATTTATATAACTTAAATGGTGGATTACCTAATGAGGTATTTTGTTTAAATAAAGAAGATAATATTTGGGAAGTTTATTATAGTGAACGTGGTGTGAAATCACAATTAAAGAAATTTAAATCAGAAGATGAAGCATGTAATTATTTTTATAAAACAATTTTGGATTATCTGAATTAATAGCATTTGTCATTACTCTGGATCTAAGTCAAATTTTTGGACACAAAAAAGTTAATTTTTTAATTAAGTACCTGCCCATATTCATGCCTTTGAATTGAACATACTTAGTAAATTCTTCGCTTGTATATTGAGAACCTAGGTCAATATGAATGATAACGGAGTTTGAGTGTCATACGCATTTGCTAAAGCTTGAATCACCAGATCCATTGTGTCGTCTGCGAAAAGGAATAACCAATAACCTTTTTAGAATGCAGATATAACATCAACAGTTCTTTCACTGTATGGATAGAAGTAATATCTGATACCCATTTTTCATTAATGGAATTTGTCGAAAAATCCTGTTCTAATAGATTTTCTCGTTCTTTCACTCTTTGATTACTTGAATATGGACGGTATTTTTTTGAAATGATTGAACGAATTCCATCTTTTTCCATCAAACACTAGACTCTTTTTAGGCTCACCAAATAGCTTTTTTTTGAAGAGTGCTATGGATTTTGGGAGCATTATAGCGTTGTTTGCTTTTTGTATGAATTTCTATGATTTTGTCGGTTCATTCCTTGTTTTCCCGGTAACGATTCGACTCAACATGTTGAAGCGGTGGATAGTACGTACTTCTAGGTATTTCGAACACATTGCAAAGCATTTTAATGAAATACTGGTCTTTATGTTGATCAATCACAGAAATAAGCTCGTCTTGACTTACTTTTTTGCGAATATGGCCATAGCCTTTTTTAAAATGTCATTTTCCTCCTGAAGACGACGGATTTCTTTTTGCTGCTTACAACATCATCCGGAGTGACAGATGTTCCATCTTCCAAATCGATGGGGGATTATTGCTTAACCCATCTGTAGATTGATATATCTGATGCGCCATATTCGCTGCATAAATCTTTCACAGAGCTGCCAGTGTTGTAAAGACAACAACCATTTTTTTGGAGTCTTCATTAAATTTTTCCCAGTACCATGGTTACCCAAGGACACATCCTTTCATTTTTTATTAAGGTCAATTATATGAAAATTTAACTTAGATGTGTCCATGGAATTATACTAGCATCAAAGAAACAGTATGGTTAGAGCTTTGTGAATGTGTTCCAGAAGAAATGTTAAATGTTGATTTAATGTTGATAAACAGTATAGCGAAACTGTAAGAGAAGGTGAAAAACTTGTTACAAGGCATTTGCGTTGATACAGCTGCAACAACGGTGCTTGAGAAGGGGAAAATGTATTTTTCAAACGGCAAGATCATTATAACGAGTATCTCCCACGCGTGACGCAAACGTACTCTCTCGTGCCGCCGTCGCAGACAAATGTGTTTCACTCGTCTACGGAAAGTATGGCGATCAAGAAAGTGGACTTTGAGCGTGAAAGAGACGAGTACATGGAGAGAATACGCCGTGAGGTAAATAAACTCAATGCAATCGAAAGAGAAGTAATATTAAACGAAATATGTCTTTAGAGGAACCACGTGATTATGATATTTACAATGAAATGGGAATTAGCGAGGCGACATTTTATCGTATCCTTGAGAAGGCATTTTATAAGCTGGCTTTTGCTTTACGGATTGAGGTTTACAAAGAAGAAGAGACACTGTTTAGGTGTCTTTTTTAGTTTCTATATTGGCAAGGCAAATACTATCTTCTTATTATTTTTAGAGAATTAATGAGTGAACAACTTGAACTTATTATATTAGTTATTACAATCTACATGTTTTTCCCTCCGTTTGTTGTTAAATCAGCACAATGAAAATCAAATCCCTCTCAGATCGGGTTCCAGAACAGTGTATCAAATGTGTTTCTTTTATTGTCTATTTGTAAGGAGATAAAATACTGTTAATATGTTACTTTTTTACTATTAATTCATAAAGCCGTTTTGACCCAATATATACTACATGAATAGATAAATACATGAGGAACAAAAATAAGGAAACATAAAGACGACCTTTATCTGTCATTACAATTTCATTAAACACAAGAGAATAAATCAAAACATAAAAAAAGAAAAAGGCAAGCATCAGAAGCGCTTCAGAAAGAAAACCAAGAATTCCTTTCGAGCAGTTCAAGATTATAGAAAAAATCGTATCTACCACCCCTGTTATGACTAAAGTAGTTATAAAAAATTTTAGGATAATTTTGATAGAAGAAAAGGTTCCAAACGAATTAATACGGACATCGGTTGTCAACGAAATAAGATGCATTACTGAATAAAAAAGTAGGAAAGGCAACGAGATAATGGTTAAGCACATAAAGGATACAACTGTTATTGCAAAGATGTGATCTGAAACAGAATATTTATTTCTATCTTTTTCTTTTTTTATCATATGAAAAATTCCCCTTTTTAGTAAATTTATGTATTGGATAATATATGTTTATTTGGTAATATAATACATTAAATAAAATACTATAACTTTGGGGGAGCTTTCAATATAAAAAATAAAACTTTTATGAAAACAGTAATTTTTGCAACTTCATTTTCTATTTTGTGTACTACTTTTACACCTCTCTCATCTACTTTTGCTGCTGAAAATGATAATACAGCAGTAGTTAATAATCAGGTAACAAACGAAACACCTGAATCTCTACTAGAATATATAGAAATTGAAGGAGCCCCTAGTACTGTAGAAAATACTAGAGACTTTATTCAGTATGCTGCGACTACAGAGGAATTTCAATAGCTCAAGACGATGTAGCTCATGCTTCAGGAGTCGTAGGCAGAACACTAAAAGCTATTAAAGCATTTGGTTGGGTTGTAGAGTTGGGATTAAGAGCTGAATTTTGTGTAATAAGGAAGCGGTTGGATTGGCCGGGAATTTAGGTTTACTGGCCTGGAAGTATGATTTTACACAATAATTAGGACTTGGCCATCCCCAATGCCGAAGCGTTTAAAGGAAGATAGAAAGGGATCAAAAAAACCCAATTCAAATTAAAAGCAAGTGATACGAGCAAAAACAAGCAAGAAGAAATCAAAACGGATGAAAGCGAAGTAAGCAAGGCAGGTGGAAGGAAAAAGTGAAAATTAAATCCAGAATTTCATAATGGAATTACAACGGCAAATATCGATTTTATTAGCAGGGGCTGTCTCATAAGTCAATTTTTGGACTTATGGCGCCCCCTTTTTTGTTCTAGAAATCTTGATATATTAAGGTTTCTAATTTTTTCTGTGAAAAAGCCCCTTTTTGGACAGCCCCAAAGATGCCAAGAAAAAATCAGTTGCCTCCATCCTAAAAGAATTTTAGAATGAAGGCATCCTAAAGGAAAGCTTAAATATCGCATTTTGCCAGATCCATTCATTTAATTTACAGTCATTTGCTTTTTCTAACAGGTGTGATGATAAAGGAATACGCATATGCTTGGTTTGCATAAAGTGTGAATTCAGGATGTGTTTTTTGCCCCCAGCTGTCATCTCCTCCGACACCCATTTGCCGGTAATTTACGCGAATGACCGTTTTGGTGCTTTTCGGCAGTTTGTATGAATGGCTATGTTCTTCCAGTTCAAATGGCGTAAACGGCAGGGCATTGAATTCGATGGTTGGAAGCCCGGAAATTTTCAATCCCACTCCTTCTTCATCGGTGACGGCCGCCCACCTTACACCCGTTTTATTGCCGCATTCTTGCGGTTTTAAATAAGGTGTGTACTGATTTTCTACTTTTCCACGGTATATTCCGATTTTAGCGCCTCTTTCTCTATCAATATAATTTTCATGGGGGCCTTTTCCATACCATTCAATGTTTGCAAAATGAGAAGGCAGCGAAAACATGACGCCGATTTCCGGGATTTCCGGCAAGTTCTCGCCGGGAACCAATTGATAATTCACCTCCACCTCGCCCGCTTGATTGATCGTATAGCAAAGACTGCACTTCGACTCGTTTGCGGCCGGCAATCGATATGTGACGGAAACCTTAATCTGTCCATCCAATGGCTTCACTTCAAAAGCAGCGAGAACACGGTTGCTTGAGGCCTCTCGCCAAACAGCACTGCGGACATCTAGTTTGCTTCCTCTATCATTATCCGTCATGGCTCGCCAAAAGTTGGGCGAAACAGACGTTTTGAATAATTCTTTCCCTTCCAAAACATATGATTGAAGGTCGCCGCTTTGCTTGTCAAAACGCAGCGAGAAATGTTTCCCTATGATGATCAACTCTTGAGCTGTTTCCTTTACATCCAGCCCACCACGTTTCTCTTCCTTATTTTTTGCGCAAAGCGCCCTTTGAAGGATAAACTGCTCAAATGCAATTTCATGCCCTTTTTCAGCCCATAAATTGCCCTCTTTTAAATGAAGGCTGACAGTTGCAATGAGCTCCCCTTTGAAAGGTTTAAAATCTTCCTTCTTGAACCCGAGTTGAATTTCGCCGGCTGATCCGGGAGGGAGATTGATCTCGGCAGCACCGGATTTGATCACTTTTCCATCTTCAGCAATTTCAAAGCGGCATTCAAATTCTTGCAAGTTTGTAAATAAAAATTTGTTCTTAACGAAAATCTTTCCCTCATCCCAATTTGCATTGGAAAATTCAACATTTTGGTAGCATTTTTTCACTTCATAAATTTTTGGAGAAACGGCTCCGTCCGCAAATAGTAAACCGTTTCCGCAAAAATTCCCATCATTAGGAGTTTCGCCAAAATCACCGCCATATGCTAAAAATTCAATTCCATCCTCCGTTTTTGCTCTTAGTGCCTGATCTTTCCAATCCCAAATGAATCCGCCCTGCAAAATAGGATACTTATCAAACAATTCCGTATACTTGTAAAGGTTTCCGTTTGAATTTCCCATGGAATGGCTGTATTCACATAACAAATATGGCTTTGCCTGTTTCCCTGACTGTTCCGCCTCAATGGCATACTGCTCGACCTGCTGAGGCGAAATATACATCGTACTCTCAATGTCCGATGCCGCTTCCGATGCCCGATAATGAAATACCCCTTCATAATGAACAATTCTAGTCGGATCGTTTTCTTTCAAAAACTGATGCATTTTCAGAAAATTATCGCCTCCGAACGATTCATTTCCAAGCGACCAAATGATAACGGATGGATGGTTTTTATCGCGCTGAAACATCGAGTTGCAGCGATCCAATACATTCGCCGTCCATTCAGGCTTACTGCCGGGCACCGTGTCTCCCTCTTCTGTTTGCCCGTATTGCCATGTTCCGTGCGTTTCTAAATTGGTTTCATCAATAACATACAGGCCATACTCATCACATAAATCGTAAA